>JAICEG010000121.1 GCA_025924295.1 Vicinamibacteria bacterium | reverse complement strand
GCCGCCCACTTTCGATGCGCCGGGCAACATCGTCTTCGTGACGCTTGACTCGGGGTTATCCGAGGCTTTCATCAACGGCACACAACCCGCGGGCTTGATCCCGGCCGACGAGTCAGCCCCACCAACGCCACCGCTGGTGGAGCCACCCGCCGTCGAGTAGTTGACCTCGTTCTTCAGATATGTGTGGGATGGCGCTTGCGCCAAAGCACGTAGCCTTCGTACCCAGCCAGGCTGACTACGGCGACGACGACAACAAAGGCGAGGACTTCCAACGGGTAAAAGAACGCAGCCATGATGAGAGGAACCGCGAGCAGGGCATCCATCATCAGCAGAGACAGACCACCGTCATAACTGACCAACTCGTTCCAGTACCGGCGAATGAGACTGATCATCGAGGACCTCCGTTTGGTGCCACATCGGCCCGTTCGGAGGTGTCAGGGTGAGGCAGTAACCTCAGGCTGGCAGATCTGGACGCGCCGGCTCAGGGAAACGGCGACGCTGCAACGCTCTCAACCGCACTATACGGCTGGGCCGTCGTGTTGGCAAGCCGAAGCTGAGCGCTGCCTTACTGGCGTCTGAGGGCGATGGTCGGATCAAGCCTTGCCGCGCGCCAGGCGGGGACATAGGTGGCGAGTGCGCCTACCAGACCGAACACCGTCGCCACGCCGCCAAGCGTCACGGCATCAATGGCCGGCACCTCGAACAACAAACGCCCAAGGAAACCTCCAGCCAGCGCGGCTACGGCCGAGCCTAGAGCGATCCCCGCAATCGTCAGCGCTACTCCCTCGCGAAACACGAGCCCGGCTACCTGGCCGGGCAATGCCCCGACCGCGACCCGGATGCCAATCTCACGCGTGCGCTCGACGACCGACTGACTGAGGGTGGCAAACACACCGAACGAGGCAAGCGTCAGCGCGATCACGCCGAGCAGGCCGAGCGTCCACGCACTGAACCGCCACGAAGCAGTCGCCTGGTCGACGATATCGCCCATGAGGGTGACGCGCTCGACGAGCGCAGCAGGTTCGATTCGCCTGATTTCATTTCTTGTCAATGCGACCAGCGCGAGTGGATCGTCAGCGGCTCGCACCATGAGGTGTTTCACAGTCAAATCGGGAATCTGCAGGTACGGCAAGTACAGGTCGTATCGGAGATCGGTGAGCCCACGGTATCGCCCGTCGCGAACCACGCCAACGACTGTCGCCCAACGCGGATCTCCTCGTTCGTCGAGTCCCCCACCGGGCGGAAGGATCCGTTTGCCGAGGGCACTCTGACCAGGCCATAGACGTCGAGAAAGTCGCTCACTCACGATGGCCACACGCGGTGCGCTCAACGTGTCAGTGTCGTTGAAGTCGCGGCCGGCGACCAGTGACATGCCGATCGCCCTGAAGTAACCGGGCGTCACCGACTCGAGATTCGCCAACGGGTTCCGTTCCCAGTCCCGGAACTCGAGGCCCGGTCTTTGCCCTTCGATCACGAAGGTCGAGTCCTGGCCGATGCCGGCGTGTTCCAGAGGGCGCTGGAACACCGCTCCCGCGGCTTCGACGCCAGGGATCGCGCGCATGCGGGTCAGCAGCGCCGTGTAGAACTGATTGTGCCGAACGCTGGGTGCGTTGGGCAGCTTCACATCGAGCGTCAGCAGGTTGTCGGGATTGAACCCGACGTCGATTCGAAGCAGGTTTGCGAAGCTGCGTCCGACCAGGCCGGCACAGACGAGCAGCACGACCGCTAACCCCACTTGTACGACGACAAACACCCGGCGCAGTCGATGGGTTCCGACGATGCGTGACCCGCCGCCGTTCAGGAGGTTGCCGAGTTGCCGCCACGATGTCTGGAGGCCCGGCGCGAGTCCAACGAGGACGGCAGCCGTCAGACACAGCAGCGAGGTGAACCCGACCGTCCAAAAATCGAAGCCAATGGCCTCGCGCCGAGGCACATCGTCAGGGGCCAGCGCCAGGAGGGCGCCGACGGCCCAGTACGCGAGCACCAGACCAGCAGCGCCAGCGGGCGCCGCCAGGACCAGCGCGTCGGACAACGACTGGCGAACGATGCGCCACCTGGTCGCGCCCATCGCGAGCCGGGTCGCGGTTTCCTCAGCGCGCGTCGCCGCTCGCGCCAGAAATGAGACGCTGACGTTCGCACAGCCGATCAACAGTACCAGCCCGACGCAGATCGCGAGCGCCAGGATCGCCGGACGAGAGCTGCCGAAGATATGTTCGTCGAGGGGCGTCAGGCTGGCCTCCATTCCAGCGCGGAATTCAGTGCCAGCGCCACGCTCGATCAGAGGGAGCAGTTCGGCACGTGCGGTATCGATTGAGACACTCGCCTCGAGGCGTCCCACCAGGAACAGCGTTCCCCAACCCGGGTCGTTGATCGTGTCGATCCTCCACTGCTCGTTCGAGTCGGCCAGTTGCGGAACGACCGGAACCCACATCTCGACGCCGCGCGGGTAATCGAACCCTTCGGGCATGACGCCGACGATGGTGTACGGCGCTCCGTCGAATCGGAGGGCGCGTCCGACAATCGTCGGGTCACTGCCAAAGCGACGAACCCAGCTGCCGTGACTCATCACGGCAACGCGCGCGCTTCCCTGCCGATCGTCTTCCGGCCGCAACGTGCGACCGAGCATGGCTGGAGTACCGAGAAGTGGGAAGAACGACGCCGAAACGCCGGCCACGGGAATCGTCGCCGGTTCCCCTTCTCTCAGGACGAGGCTCCAGGTAGCCGACCCGATCGCCGCAAGATCTTCGAACGCGTTTACCTGTTCGCGCCAGTTCCGGAACGTGAAATACGAGATCTCACCAATCGTCGTCGGATTCCCGCGCGCGCGCGCGGCCAGATCACGACGACCCTGTCGGCGTCTTCGAACGGAAGCGGACGAATGATGACCTTGTCGACGACGCTGAAGACCGCGGCTGAAGCGCCGATGGCCACCGCGAGGATGCAGATGGCCGCGAGCGACGACATCGGCGTGCGTCGAAGCGCTCGAAGGCTGTGCTTCAGGTCGTCCAGCATCAGTCACCTTCGTCCGCTGTTCCCGTTCCCAGCGTCCCGCTCGCTTTCTGCATCAAGTAGGTCTTGATGAACTGATCGAGGTCGCCATCGAGCACGCGGTGCACATCGCCCACTTCCACCTTTGTGCGGTGGTCCTTGATCATCTGATAGGGCTGAAGCACGTAGCTGCGAATCTGGCTGCCGAATGCGATGTCGCGTTTTTCACCACCGAGTTGCTCCAGCTTGGCCTGCTGCTCCTTCTGCTTCAGATCGAAGAGCCGCGCCTTGAGTACCTTCATCGCCTGTGCCCGGTTCTTGTGCTGTGAGCGTTCGTTCTGGCACGACACGACGATCCCGGTCGGCAGGTGGGTGATGCGGACGGCGGAGTCGGTGACGTTGACGTGCTGACCGCCGGCGCCGCTCGACCGATAGGTGTCGATTCTCAGATCCTTTTCTTCGATCTCGATATCGACGTCTTCGGGCAGCTCGGGCCAGACGAAGACCGACGCAAACGAGGTGTGGCGACGAGCTGCCTGATCGAATGGCGAAATCCGGACGAGCCGATGCACGCCGGCCTCCGCCGCCATCAGCCCATAGGCGTAGTCGCCGGCCAGCATCAAGGTCGCGCTCTTGATGCCTGCTTCTTCTCCCGGCTGATAGTCGATGACGTCGCGCTTGAACCCGCGACGCTCGGACCACCTGAGATACATGCGCAGCAGCATCTCGGCCCAGTCCTGCGATTCGGTGCCGCCGGCGCCCGGGTGAATGGTCACGATCGCGTTGGTGCGATCGTGTTCGCCGCCGAGCATCTTCTTGGTCTCGGCCGCTTCAACTTCCTGCCGCAGTTCCTGGAGCCCGCGCGTGAAGTCGGCGGTAACGTCTTCCCCACCCTCGGCCCACTCGAGCAGCACCGAGAGATCGTCGCTGCGGCGCTGAAGCGACCGCAGCAGCGTCAGATCGTCATCGATCCGACGCCGGCGCTGCATCACCTTCTGCGCCTCGCCCTGGTTGTTCCAGAACGACGGATCGGCGATCGTCTTTTCGATGTCCGCTAGCTGGTCGTCGAGTCGAGCCGCCTCAAAGATGCCTCCGCAGCTCGAGGGAACGGCGGTTGAGGTCTTCGTGCTGTCGGATCAATTCATCATCGAGCGCCACGGGATCTCCTGTCACATACGTTCATCGATCGGGATCGAATGACGACCAGCCCAATCACCATCAGCGCCATCGCCACGTAGGCGATGACGTCACCGATGTAGGAGTAGATCGTCCGGCCGGTCAGCAGTCGCGCTTCGACCACGAGCCCAACCTGTTCAAAGATAGCCGATGCCTGGACGATGCGTCCGTACGGATCGACAACCCCGCTGATCCCGGTGTTGGCGGATCGGGCCATGTAGCGGCCCTCCTCGATCGAGCGCATCGAGGCCATCTCGAAGTGTTGATAGGGCGCCGACGAGGTGCCATACCACCCGTCGTTGGTCACCGTCGTCAGCAACTGGCTCCCCTGCAGGACGGCGTCACGCATGAGGGCCGGGAACACGACCTCGTAGCAAATGGCCGTGCTGGTGGGATGTCCATTGATGGGCAGCATCACAACCGAGTCGCCGGGCGTGAACGGCAGAAAGCGTTTGACCAGTGGCGCTGCGAACGTGAGCCACTCCTGCATCGGGAAGAACTCACCGAAGGGCACCAGATGGATTTTTCGATAGACAGCCGTCGTCGCTCCGTCCGGACCGAGCAGGAACGCCGCGTTGTACTGACGCAATTCGGGCTCCGCCACGATCTGATCGCTGCCGAACAGGATCGGCACGCCAACCTCGCGAGCCAGGTCCCTGAGTGCCGCTTCACCCGCCGGCTCGTGGCCGAATGTAAACGGCGTGGAGGACTCGGGCCAGATCACGTACTGGGCGCCGCGGCGCACGGCATCGCGTGTCATCGCCAGGTAGGTCGTGAAGATACGGCGGTTGATCTGAGGCGTCGGGGCCATCTTGTCTGACTGCGGGACGTTGCCTTGTATCAGGCCCACTCGAATCGGTGTGCCCTCACGCGTCAACGACCCCTCGGCCACGCGCCACGACCCCCACACGGCAATCACGACCAGCAGTGCCGCAGCCGAGGCCATCGCGGTCATCCGCTCGCGCCCGCTACTGAGCAAGGCATACGCGATCGCCGCGTTGACAAACGCCACGAGTGCCGAGAGTCCGTAGACGCCGAACACACTCGCAAGCTGCGCCACCGCAAGAACGGTCACCTGGCTATTGCCGAGCGGGACCCATGGAAAACCGCCAAAGAGTGCTCCGCGCAGATATTCGGTCGCCACCCACACTGCCGGTGCGAAAAAGAGCGCAGACCGGCCCGCTCGGCCGATCAGGATCGCGAGCACCATCGCGGTGATCGCCGGATAGATCGCCAAGTACGCCGCGAGCAGCAGCATCGCCACGATCGCCAGGATCATGGGCATCCCGCCGAACACGGCCAGCACGCTGCTGGTCCAGTAGACCGTGCCCGCGAAGTACACCAGTCCGGCGATCAAGCCGAACCAGAACGCCCGCCGCGCTGGCTGCCCGGGAACCACTCCGGGATTTCCTCGCCATCCGCTCACGGCAACGAGCAGTGGGACGAGCGCGACCCAGGCGAAGGCCGGATGACCGTAACGCGGAAAGCTGAGCGCGAGCAGCGCTCCTGAGAGAACGGAGAGGAAGTAGCTGAGACCCAACCGCAGTTGGGCCAGTCTAGCACGCGAAGGGAGGCGTCATCGGTATCAGAAGGCGCCGAACGTACCCGTACCCTGGGCTGCCTCGTCTTCGCCCTCGGTCATCGGGATGCCCCTGGCTGGACGCTCCTTGAGCGCGATGACCTTCGCGGCACGGGCTTTTCGCTCGGCCCGCTTCGCGGCGGCCTGATGCACAGGCACCGCTCCACCCTCGACGATGGCGGAGAGACGCGCAACGGCTGCCATCGCCGTTTCCGCGTGCGCACTGAGCTCTTCGCCCACGGCGGCGTTCTGTTCGGCGCTGGCCGCGGTTGACTGCGTGACCTTCTCCATCGCGGTCACCGCGTGCGTGACCTGATCGATTCCCTCGATCTGCTCGCGACTGGCGGCGCGAACTTCCTCGATGAGCGTCTTGATGCGGGTGGCGTTCACGCTCACCGCGCTCACCGCGTCGGAGACCTGCGTCACGCGCCGCTGGCCGTCGCTGGCACGTGCGATCGACTCCTCGATCAACCCGGCCGTGTCGCGGGCGGCCTGGGCGGACCGCTGCGCGAGGTTTCGGACTTCGTCGGCCACGACCGCGAATCCCATGCCGGCTTCTCCCGCGCGCGCGGCTTCCACCGCAGCGTTGAGCGCGAGGATGTTGGTCTGGAAGGCGATCTCGTCAATCGTCTTGATGATCTTCGCGACCTTGTCGCTCGAATCCTTGATCGCGGTCATCGACGTCACCATCTCGCCGAGCGCGATGGTGGCGGTGTCGATCAGCTTCGTCGCCTCGGTCGCCATATCGGCGACGGTGTGAGAGGCTTCCGCGTTCTTCCTCGTGATGGAGGTCATCTCCACCATTGCGGCTGACGTCTCCTCGAGTGAAGCTGCCTGCTGGCTGGAGCCCTGTGACAGCGCTTGCGATGCGCCGGCGACTTCACCCGCGGCCGCGGCCACCTGCTGTGCCCCGTCACCCAGATCGCGCGTCACGCCACGCAGCGTCTGCGTCATGGACCGCACTCCGTACGCCACCACGGCGCCGACCGGCAGCGAGATCAGCAGCATGCCGAGCAGGAGCAGGCGCATGAACGAATAGCTGGACTCGCCCGCCTCCACCGAAGCGGTGAACGCTTTCTCCTGGGTCTGGACCAGCGTGTTGGTGGCGGCGCGAACCTTCTCGAGCAGCGGTGCCGACGTCTTGCGCGCGACCTCCCATGCTGCAGACGCGTCGCCGGCCGTGATGAAACTTTCCACCTGGGCGTTCGACTCCTGCCACTGCTGCAGGTTGGATGCGATGCTGGCGACGTGTGTCTGGCTGTCGCCGCTGCTCAGCCCCTTCATCTCATCGAGGTTCTTCCGGCTCGCCTGCAGGGTCTCCAGCATGACTTTCCGGGACTGGGCCAGACCGTCCTGATCGCCGCCCAGTCCGGACAGCAACAGACGGCGCTGTTCGGCGTCCAGTGTCACCGCGTCCCGCTCGAGCACCTGCGCCAGATTCAACTGGTGCGCGGTCACGCGCACGGTGTGATCCAGCTGCTTCTTCATCTGAGAGCCGGCCCAGGTCGACAGCCCACCGGACACGAGCAGCAACGCCACCAGGGCCCCGATTCCCGTGAACAGCCGGCGGCCGATTCCCCACTTCGACATTCCCGATCTCCTCCAGAAACAGACTCTGCGCGATGAGGCAATCGGCTCGGAGCCCCACTCCTTGAGAGTGCACGCCCCTGCACGGAAACGCTGCTCGGAAGGGGCACGGCATTCAAGTTCTGGGAGCCGCTGCCGATTGCCACTGTGTCTCAGCGGGATCTCCCGCTCTTGGAGGAACTATGTCGAAAATTCGTGGTGCGTTTATCCTGGCCGGCGTTGCGATGTTGTCAGTGATGACGGCGCAGAGCGGGTCCGCTCAGTCACGCGGCCTCGGGCGCATCTCCGGCACCATCAGCTCGGAAGCGGGCGAGCCGCTCGTCGGCGCAGCCGTGAAGATCGAGATCGGCAGCGACGCGCTGGAGGGCAAGTCGGACGGAGCCGGTAAGTGGGCCGTGTCAGGCCTCGGCAAGGGTCAGTTCGTGGCGGAGTTCTCGAAGGACGGATTCGAGACCAAGCGGGTGCGACTGGTCATCGAAAAGGAATCGATGTCCTCCGACCCGATCAAGATTGCGCTGAAGAAGTCCTGAGGCGATCGACGCGCGTCAGCGCGTGATCCAAGGCTTGAACTGCTCTTCTTTTTCCAGGCGACGTGCCACGGTTTCGGCTTCGCTGCGCTCGGTGAACTTGCCTACGCGCACGCGGAACACCCGTGGCCCGTTCGCGCCAGGCGTCGTCACGAACGAGGCATAGCCCTTCGATGAGAGACGACGGGCAATGGCGTCCGCCTCCTCACGGGATCGGAGGGATGCCACCTGCACGACGAACCCGCTACCCTTCGCGTCCCCGGTGGTCACTGTCTTCGATGCCGCAGGCGCGGCCGCTTTCGACGCCGCGGAAGGGGGTGGTGCAGGGCGCTCGACCTTGGTCTCGGTGATCGCGGGAGCGGGTGCCGGGACTGATTCGATGGCCGGCTCAGGCGGCGGTTCTGGTGCCTCGAGCCGCTTGGCGTAGGTCAGATCCTTCAAGTCCTCCTGGGCGGAAAGCGGTTCACCCGAGGACGTCGCATCCGAAGAGGTTGTCGTTGGGGTCTCAGGCGTCGCGGTCGGATCCACCGTGGGTTCGGCCGCGACAGCCGCTGCTGCCGCCGATACCCGCGTGCTATTGACGCCTCGTCCAACCATCACGCCGCAGAGAAAAATCACGACTGCAGCAACAGTGGCCGTCATGAACATGAAGACCAGCTGTTTGCCGTTCAGTTGAATCTCGCGTACGCCTTGATCGGACAATGCGCGGATTTTACCACGCGTTGATCGATGTGAGAACGAAAATTGTCATGGGTGGGTCAGGTTATCGACCCGCCAGTCGTTCGAGGCGCTCGCGCGCATCGGTGTGCGACGGATCCCGCTTGAGCACCGCCTGCAACTCGGTCCTGGCCTCGTCCACCATCCCGGCCTTCTCATAAGCCTCCGCCAGAACCATCCGCGCCACGGTTCCATCGTTGCTCCAGATCGAAATCTTGAGGGCGTCGATGGCATCTGCCAGCCGCCCCCCTCGCAAGTAGATCCGCCCCAGGAGCAGGTGGGCTTCATGATCGTACGGGGACAGGTAGACGGCGCGTTGAAGCTCGGAGATCGCCTGGGCGTCGCGGTCCGCCTCGTACGCACGCCGCGCCGCATCCAGATGAAAGGCCGCCAGCTGTCGTTGATCACGCTGGCCTGCCTCGGTGATGACGTTCTCGACGCGCAGCGCATCATCGAGTCCCAGGTCCATCCGCAGGCGTTCGAGACCGCGCGGCACGCGTCCAGCGGGAGACTTGGCTTCCCAGTCCGCGTACACGGAGGACAACTGCATGGCGAGATCGCGCTCGCGACCTGCTTCGACCTGGCTGCCGGTCGCGGCCAGCGCCACGCCGAGCACAAAGTGGGCGGCGTGATCGGCGGGGTTGCGCCGCACGGCTTCGCGCAGCCACCACACGGCGGCCGACGCGTCGCCGTCCAGCCAGTAGGCGTAGCCCAGATTAAAGAACGAATCGACGCCGTCGAGGCTCGCAGCCTCGTTGAAGTACGACACGGCACGCGGTCCGGCGCTGCCCGGAGGGCGCCGAAGCTGAACGACGCCCAGGTTGTTCAGGAGCGTCGCGTCGGCCTCTTCCGCATTCAGCCTCGTCAACTCGTCGAAGGCCTCGTCGTACCGTTTCAACTCGAGCAGCGACACCGACGCAAGGAAGCGCGCCTGCCTCGAGAGCCGATGTTCCGGGGGAACTGCCTTGACGACCGCCAACGCCGCCTCGTGGTTGTCGAGGTCGTTGTGCACCTCCCACGCAGCCAGGCGTGCACGCTGCAGCGCCGGCGCCTGGCGAAGGGCCTCGTCGAGGAACGACAGCCTGCTTGCCGGCATCTCGGCGACCAGTCCCTTGATGAACTGCTCGAACGCGGCCAGAGGCGGATGGGTTCCCTCCGGGGGCAGTCCTGTCAGTGACGCGCCTGGCACCAGGCGTACGGCTAATCGATCGTAGAGGCTGAAAATCCCTGCGAGAGGGCCGCTCTCGCTGATCTCCGGACCTGCGGCGCCGCTATCGAGCTGGATCGCCCTGGCGTTGACGGTGAGCGTGTCGCCCATCAGCGTGAACGAGCCGACGATGACCTGCGAGGCGCCAACCACCTGCCCAACGCGGATGATGGTCGCTTGACTGAGTCCACTGACGACCGGCACCCGCAGCAATTCGAACGAGTGCAACCGTTCGTCGCGACGCATCACCGGGAGGCCCAAGCCCAGCAGGCTGTCTGTGAGGATCACTGACGATGCCTCCCCGAGCCAGTAGCTGCGCGGGTCGCGCGTCGCAGTCTCGAAAGGCATGACCAGTACGCGGGAGGCCGATGGGTTGTCCGGTGCTTTGGCCGGGGGGGACGCTGGTATCTGTGTGGGTGCTTGCGCTGCTACCGGCGTTCCAATCGACACGATGGCCAGGATGACGAGAGTCCACGCCGACAGGGCCGCGGCGGTCCCTGGTCCCGTCATGCAGCGGGTCCTGCCGGTCGCACGGTCACCGACATCGCGCAACTGCTGGCGCCCGTTGCACGACACTGCTCCATGACGACGTCCGCGTCCAGGTTGAAGAGCAACATCATTCTCCGAATGGCAGAGGCATAGAACTCACACAGCGGCGCCTTCACAGGATCGCGTACCTCGCAGAAAAGAGAGCTCTGCAGGTCGAGCGAGCCCCGCCACTGCCGCCACCGAACCTTGACGCTGGTATCGCCATACGTGCTGCGCGCCATCCACTGGGCGACACCCACGACCATTCGCTTGCGGATGCCCGGCGGCATCGCCAGGATGATCCGCTTGCGAAGAGGTGACACTTCGGCCACCGTCCAGTCGGCTGTGTACTCGCCCGCTCTCGCCGCGATGAGATGGTAGGGAGCCCCCTCGAGACGCAGAAAGCTGAGCACGGCTGCCAGCGGCGCCAATCCAATCCGCCCTTCCCGCAGGCCGGAGGGATGCAGCCAGGCCTCGTAGAATTCGAGCCGCATCGGTAGCAAGTCCGCGATTGCCTGATGCAGGCTCGCGACGAGAAGCCGGCCTACGGCCGCGTCGGTCATACTTTACGGTACCGCTCGCGTATATTGGGGCTTTCGGCGCAGGCCCGGGCCCAAATCCCGGCTCGATTGGGAAACGACGTTGCCAGCGGCGTCAACACAAGCGAGTCCTGGGGTTAATATGAAGGCCGGGAGTCGACCCCATTACATTCTCGGCGGCAAGGCTGGCCGAAGGTAGGGCCAGCCGGCTTGAACGTTCAAGCCACAGACGCGATGCCGTCCTGTCACGAGACGCTCAACGTGAACACGCCCCACGGATACACGATCGCCAGCGGTCGCTGAGAGCGTACTGCACCTCGAACTCAACCGCAAACCAGGTCGCATGATTCTGCCCGTTCACACGCGTCTTCGCGAGCACCTCACCCAGGTGATCGCCAGCTTGTATGCCCTCGATCGATCGAGTCTGCCTTCGCTCGTCCTCGACTATCCGCCCAATCGGGATCTCGGCGACCTTGGAACGCCCGCGGCGTTCGAACTGGCGCGACGGCTCCGCAAGGCGCCTCGCGTCATCGCGCAGGAGGTCGCTGACGCGTTCGGAGCCCTCGAAGGCATCCGTCAGGTCGCGCCCGCCCCGAACGGATATCTCAACTTCTTTCTCGAGCGGCCGGCGTTCCTGCTCCACCGTCTGACATCAGCCACACCCCATTCGCGCAACGGAGCCGGCAAGGCCATCGTCGAACACACCGCCATCAACCCGAACAAGGCGGCGCACATTGGACACCTGCGGAACTCGGCGCTCGGTGACACACTCGTCCGCGTCCTGCGCTTCAGCGGCACGCCGGTCGAGGTGCAGAACTACATCGACGATACCGGCGTCCAGGTTGCGGATGTCGTCGTCGGCCTGCGTGTGCTCGAGAACATGTCACTGGCCGGCGTGCGTAAAGTCGCCGACAGCACGCGCTTCGATTATTACTGCTGGGATCTCTACGCGCGGGTCACGGATTGGTACGGCGAGGACAAGGCGCGACTGGAGATCAGAGCTCAGACCCTTCACGACATCGAGCACGGCGGCAACGAGAACGCAGACATCGCCGGCCTCGTCGCCGACCGGATCGTTCGCTGCCACCTGAAAACGATGGCCCGGATGAACGTCGACTACGACCTGCTCACCTGGGAAGGCGACATCCTGCGCTTGAAG
>JAICEG010000120.1 GCA_025924295.1 Vicinamibacteria bacterium | reverse complement strand
CATTCTCGGACTCGACGTCAGCGAGAGCGTCTCGGGCGAGCGGCTCGACCATCTGCGGCGCGCCGGTGACACCCTTCTCCAGCGGCTTGCCGGTGACGATCGTGCGGCCCTTCTGACGTTCAGCCACGTCGTCCGCCTGCGTTACGAATTGACCGGCGACATCTCGCGCATCCGCCAGGCGCTGGCCGACGTGGATCCCTCCGGGCAGACCTCCCTCGTGGACGGAACGTCTGGTGCGATTGCGCTTGCGGGTTCGGATGTCGGACGCAGCTTGTTGATTCTGTTCAGTGATGGTGTGGATACGGCGAGCTTCCTGTCGCCGGCTACCGTGCTCCAGGCGGCTCGGCGATCCGATGCCGTTGTCTACGGCGTCGCGATGCGCAGCCGCATCGAGCCGACGTTTCTCAGAGACCTCGGCAAGCTGACCGGGGGGTCGGTCCTGGAGATCGAGTCGACGCGCGACCTGTCACAAACCTTCCTGCGGATCCTCGAGGAGTTTCGCCAGCGTTACATCCTGAGCTTCTCGCCACGCGGCGTGTCGCAGACCGGCTGGCATCGGCTGGATGTTCGCGTCAAAGGCCGGCGAGCCACGGTCAACGCGCGAGCCGGCTATCAGGCCGGGCAATAAACGCCAGCCACATCAGTCGAGTATCTCCGTGGTCAAATGGGAAGCGCGGGTATGCGCCCACGACAGATCGTCCTCCGAAGCCTGACTTACTATTGGCGCACGAATGTTGCCGTCGTGCTCGGCGTCGCCACAGCCGTGGCCGTCCTGGCCGGGGC
This sequence comes from Vicinamibacteria bacterium, assembly GCA_025924295.1. Lineage (GTDB taxonomy): Bacteria > Acidobacteriota > Vicinamibacteria > Vicinamibacterales > UBA2999 > Gp6-AA40. The sequence continues at coordinate 11,270 of JAICEG010000120.1, read as the reverse complement.
GCTGCTCGTGGGGGACTCTGTCCGCGGCAGCCTGCGCGACCTCGTCGTCGGGCGCCTGGGACATACGGATCAGGTCATCGCATCAGCGAACCTGTTTCGCGAGCGGTTGGCGCAGGACCTTGCGGCGCAGGCTGAGTTCAAATCCGGCTTCACCACGGCGGCGCCGCTCCTCATCGCGCAGGGGATGGTCACGGCGCAGAACGAGGGACGTCGCGTCGCGCAGGCCAGGGTCTACGGTGTCGACGATCGCTTCTGGCAGTTTCACGGCGTCTCGGGCGTGAGCGGTCCGCTGGATAGAGAGGCCTTCGTCAGCCCGGCACTGGCGCGACAGCTTGCCGCGAACACGGGCGAATCGATTCTCGTCCGTGTGCAGCGCCCGACCGATATCCCGCTCGAATCACTCCATGGTCAGCGCGACACCGTTGGGCAGTCTGTTCGACTGACCGTCGCGGAGATTTTGCCGGGCGAGTCGCTTGGCGAGTTCTCGCTCGAGGCCCAGCAGGGCGACGTCTCGGCCGTGTTCGTGCCGCTGTCACGGCTGCAGCAAGACCTCGATATCCCGGACCGCGTGAATACGATCCTGGTGTCGAGCGGACTGAGTCCGCCTGCCGATGCGGCCGCGGCCCTGCGCTCCCTGGTCCGTCGCGAGGCACAACTCGAGGACCTGGGCTACCAGGTTGAAACCGCCGATGCGCCCGGCGTGCTGGTGATTGGATCGGGCAGCGGCCTCCTGGACAATGCGCACGCGACCGCGGCGATGGACGCACTCAAAGGCACCTCGATGCAGGCGAGTGCGCTCTTCACGTATCTGGCCAACAGCATCCGCCTCGGCGAGCGCGAGGTTCCCTACTCCCTGGTCACCGCGCTCGACTTCACGACCATCGAGCCGATTTCTCAGCCCGCCTCCACAGACGCCAAAGCCTCCATCGTTCTCAACGACTGGGCCGCCCGGGAACTGCAGGCCAGGAGTGGCGACGTCGTGACGATGGAGTACTACTCGTGGGAAGAGCCGGGTCGCCTCGTCGCGAAGACGACGACGCTGACGGTGTCGGGAGTGGTGCCGATCGAGCGCGGCGACCGAAGCATGGTGCCGTCGTATCCGGGAATCACCGACTCGCCGACCCTGGACGACTGGAACCCCCCGTTCCCCGTCGACCTGCGCCGCATTCGCAAGGTTGACGAAGAGTACTGGGACAGGTATCGCACGACGCCGAAGGCGTTCGTGCCGCTCTCGACCGGGCAGCCGCTGTGGCAGACGCGATATGGATCGATGACGTCGATTCGCGTGAAGCCAGAAGCGGGTCAGTCGCTCACTGCGGCGCGCGACGTCTATACACAGCGCCTTCGTGCGGCAGCCGATCCGCTGGCCCTCGGGATCGCCGTCATCGACGTGCGGCAGCAGGGTCTTCAGGCATCACGCGGCGCCACGAACTTCGGCGAATATTTCGTCTACTTCAGTTTCTTCATCGTCGTGTCGGCGCTGTTGCTCGTCGCGCTGTTCTTCAAGCTCGGCATCGAGCAGCGTGTTCGCGAAGTGGGACTGCTGAGAGCTGTGGGCGTTGGCCCTGCGGCTGTGCGGTGGATGTTTCTGCAAGAGGGATTGCTGCTGGCGGTACTCGGCAGTCTCCTCGGCGTCGTCGGTGCAGTCGGCTATGCGTGGCTGATGATGTACGGGCTGCGCTCCTGGTGGGTCGATGCCGTCGGCACCACGGCGCTGGCGCTGCATGTGTCACCGGTCTCTCTCGTCGGCGGCGCAGTCGGCGGTGTGGTTGCCGCGATTGCGTGCATCTGGTGGACGCTGCGAGCGCTCGGTGGATTCTCCGAACGCAGCCTCTTGATGGGGACGATCGACACGCCGCAACAGCCGAAGTCCGTTCGCGCCTGGACGTGGCCCATGGCCACGGTGGCGTTGGCGCTGGTGGCCACGCTGCTGATCGCCGGCGCGATGACGGGGACAGTCGAACGCGTCGGCGCCTTCTTCGGGGCTGGTTCAGCGTTGTTGATAGCGTCTCTCTGCGCGGCAGCGTGGTGGCTCAGGCATCGAGCGCGCAGCGGGATCTACGGCCATGGCTGGCTGTCGGTGTCGCGGCTCGGCATGCGCACGGCAACGTATCGGCCCGGGCGCAGTGTGCTGTCCATCGCGGTCATTGCCGCAGCGACGTTCATCCTCATCTCGGTCGAGGCGTTTCGGCGTGGCGATCAACTGCCCGATACGGGGCCGACATCGGGAGTCGGCGGCTACGACCTCCTGATGGAAACCGTGCTGCCGGTCGTACAGGATCCGAACACAGAGACCGCTCGCGAGGCGCTGAACCTGATCGATCTCGATCCGTCGGTGACATTCGAGCCGATGCGCCTCTTGCCGGGCGACGATGCCAGCTGCCTGAACTTGTACGAGCCGCGTAGTCCGCGGATCGTGGCGGCACGTCGGAGCTTCCTGCAAGAGGGCCGCTTCGCGTTTCAAGGCAGCCTTTCGGAAACCGATGAAGAGGGACGCAATCCGTGGCTGCTGCTCGAAAAGAGCCAGGCGGATGGCGCCATTCCGGTGATCGGCGACGCGAACTCGATGACCTACGTGCTTCACAAGAAGCTCGGAGACGTGATCGTCCTGCCGCGTGGTGATGGCGAGATCAGGTTGCGCCTGGTTGCGGCGCTGCGCGACAGCATCTTCCAGGGCGAGTTGCTCATGGCCGAGGAGAACTTCCTCGAGGTGTTCCCGGAGCAGGAGGGTTACCGGGTCTTGCTCGTCCGAGCCGGGAACGAGCCCGTGGCTGGCCTCGAAGCGAAACTCGAAGAAGGCTTCGCGGATCTGGGCGCGCAGGTGATCGGCACGGCGGAACGGCTCGCTCAGTTCCATCGCGTCGAGAACACGTATCTCTCGACATTCCAGACGCTCGGTGGTCTTGGCCTGCTGCTCGGCACGTTCGGTCTGGCGACGGTGCTGCTTCGCAACGTGCTCGAGCGGAAGCGCGAGCTGGCGCTGCTGGGAGCCGTCGGCTACCGGCGCATGCACGTCATGGCGATGGTCGTTGCTGAGAACGTCCTGCTGCTCGTCGCTGGCTTGACGGCCGGCGCCCTTTCGGCCGCGCTGGCGATTGCGCCTGCTGTGGCCGAGCGCGGCAGTGGTCTGCCGTTTACGAGCGGCAGTGCGCTCTTGATGATCGCTGTGCTCATGACCGGTCTGTTATCCTCGGTAATCGCAATGCGGGCGGCGACACGCATGCCGCTGCTCGCCTCTCTTCGATCGGAGTAGCTGGATGAGGAGAACCCTGGTAGTCGTTCTATCAGTCTTCATACTTGGAGTCTCGAGCCTGGAGGCAGAACACTGGCCGCAGTGGCGCGGCCCGATGCTCAACGGTCTCAGCGCGGAGAAGAACCTGCCGGTGAAGTGGTCGACCACGGAGAACATCACGTGGAAACTCGCGATGCCCGAGCGGTCGGGAGCGACACCGATCGTCTGGGGCGATCATGTCTTCCTGAACGTGGGCGAGGGATCGAGCCTGGCGCTGTGGGCGGTTGATCGCGCGAACGGGGCAGTGCGATGGAAGCGTCCGCTCGGCGACGGCAACCGCCGCATGATGAAGCAGCAGATGTCATCCCCGTCACCGGTGACCGACGGAAAGCTCGTGTGGGTCATGACCGGCACCGGCGTGCTCAAGGCATTCGATTTCGCCGGCAAGGAGTTGTGGTCTCGCGACATCCAGGCGGACTACGGGCGATTCGGCCTGCAGTGGGGTTATGCATCGTCGCCGCTGCTGTTCGAGGATGCGTTGTACGTGCAGGTCCTGCACGGCATGCACACCGACGACCCGTCCTATGTTCTTCGCATCGACAAGGCGAGTGGCAAGACCATGTGGCGGGTTCTGCGTCCAACCAACGCCCGGTTCGAATCACCAGACGCGTATACGACGCCGGCGCTCCTGCGCTACGGGAACACGACGGAGATCGTCATCACCGGTGGTGATGTGATTACCGGCCACGACCCTGCGAGCGGCAAGGAGCTCTGGCGCGCCGACGGTCTCAATCCAAGTAACAACGGCGCCTTTCGGATCGTCGCGTCGCCGGTCGTGCATGGCGATCTCCTGTTTGCGCCATCGCGCGAGCGGCCGTTGCTGGCGCTCAAGCCGGGCGGCCGCGGTGATGTCACCGGGTCGCATGTGCTCTGGTCGTTCAACAACGGACCCGACGTGCCGACGCCTGTGACCGATGGAACCTATCTGTATTCAATCAACGATCGCGGGATTCTCTACGTGCTCGACGCCAAGAGCGGCAAGACTGTCTACGGGCCACAGCGCCTGCGCAACGCTACCTACAGCGGTTCGGCGGTGCTGGCGGACGGGAAGATCTACATCACGGATGAAGACGGCGTCACGACGGTGATTCGAACCGGACCCAAATTCGAGCTGCTGGCAGAAAACGATCTGCAGGACTACACGCTCAGCTCGCCGGCGGTCTCCGACGGGCAGATCTTCGTACGCACGGCGTCGTTCATCTACGCAATCGGACAGAGACAGGCAGGGGCAAAGCGCACAGAGTAGCCCGCCATGATCAGAGCCATCCTGAAGTTCGTCGGCGTCGCGCTGGTTGCGCTCCTCGTGGTTGGCGCAGCGCTCTACCAGTTCGTCGGGCTGCGCTTCGTGATGGATGGTGGCGGAATGCCGCGTCCGACGTTCGTCGAAACCAGTGAGAGCCAGGCGGAGCGGATCGAGCGCCATCGCGAGGCGCAACGGGCGACATCTGCCGCTCCCGCGCCTGAACCTCCATCTTCATCACCGGCCGTCCCGTCTCCCTCTGCTCAGCAGGGAGCCGCCTCGCCGGAAGCGATCGCGGCAACTCAGGCGGCAACGCCCAAGGGACCAGCACCTTACTGGACCGACTACCGCGGTCCGAAGCGCGACGGGTCGTATCAGGAAGTGCCGGTGTTGGCCGATTGGCCGGCTGCGGGCCTCACGCCGCTCTGGAAGCAGCCGATCGGTGGCGGATACGCATCGTTTGTCGTCGCCCGCGGGCGCGCGTTCACGATCGAGCAGCGAGGTTCGCAGGAAGTCGTCGCGGCCTACGATGTGCCGACCGGCCGCGAGCTCTGGACCAACGCATGGCCGGCCGAGTTCCGCGAGTCAATGGGTGGCGACGGCCCACGAGCAACGCCAACGTGGTCTGATGGGCGAGTCTACGCGCTCGGCGCGACCGGTGAGCTGCGATCGCTCGATGAGGGCAGCGGGAAGGTCATCTGGCGCGCGAACATCCTGACCGACAGCGATGCGCGAAACCTGGACTGGGGCATGTCCGCTGCACCGCTGGTCGTCGACGACACGGTGATCGTCTTGCCAGGCGGCTCCAACGGGCAATCCGTCGTGGGCTACAATCGGCTCACCGGCAAGCGCGTCTGGTCGGCACTGGGTGACAAGCAGGCATACGCGTCGCCGATGCTGGTCACGCTCAACGGCGTGCGACAGCTTCTCGTCGTCAGTGCGACCCGGATGATGGGCCTCGTGCCGGGCGATGGGAAGGTCCTCTGGGAATATCCCTTCCCGACCTACAACGGGATCAACGCGGCGCAGCCGCTGGTCATCGGGGATAACCGCGTGTTCGTCTCCGCGAGCTACGGCGCAGGTTGCGCGATGGTGGAGCTGAGCCGCGATGGCGATCGCTTCTCGGTGCGGGAAGTCTGGCGCAACAACCGGATGAAGAACCGGTTCTCCGGCTCGGTCCTGCGCGACGGCGTGATCTACGGCCTCGACGAAGGGATCCTTGCGGCGCTGGACGCTGAAACAGGGGAGCTGAAGTGGAAGGCCGGGCGTTATGGGTACGGCCAGGTCCTCCTCGCCGGCAACAACCTGATCGTTCTCACCGAAGACGGCGATCTTGCGCTCGTCCGGGCGGTTCCCGAACGTCACGAGGAACTGACTCGATTCCATGTGCTCGACGGGAAGACCTGGAACGTGCCTGCAATCGCCGGCGGATATCTCCTGGTTCGCAACCTCGCCGAGATGGCGGCATTCGATCTGCGGGTCAACAGATGAGCAAATGGGGCGCCTCTTCAATCGTGCGGATGATCCTCGTCTCGGTCGCCGCGTCCGTGATCCTCGTTCCGTCCTCCGACCTCGAAGGGCAGGAGCCTGCGCCCGCTGTGCAGATGGTGGGTGACAGCGGTGAGGGCGCGAAGTACTGGCCGCGGTGGCGCGGCCCGTCTGGCCAGGGTGTCGTGAGTGGAACGGGCTATCCGGACAGCTGGTCGAGCACGGAGAACGTGAAGTGGAAGGTGCCGGTCCCCGGCAGTGGCAACTCGTCGCCGATCGTGTGGGGCGATCGCATCTTCGTGACGACTGCCTACGAAGGCGGCCGACGACTCTCGATCGTGGCGTATCGACGTTCGGACGGCATGAAGGTCTGGGAGACCTTTGCGCCAGACGGACGGACGCCCTACGGCAACCACTTCAAGAACGGTTTTGCGTCAGCCACGGCGGCCACGGATGGACAGCGCGTGTACGCGTCGTTCGGCCCCAGGGGTTTGATGGCGGTCGACATGAACGGAAAACAGGTCTGGCATCGTGACCTGGGCCAGATGGAGGCGTATCACGGTACCGCGGGGTCGCCATTGCTCTACAAAGATCGATTGATCCTCTATCAGGACCAGTCGCGCAATTCGTTCATCGCTGCCTTCGATACTCGAACGGGGAAGACCATCTGGACGACACCACGAGAAGCAAACGTCGGCTGGGGCACACCCATTGCCGTTCGCGTCGTCGATCACGACGAGATCATCGTGAACGGGCAGCTCAAAGTGCAGGCCTACAACCCCGACACCGGCGCAGAGCTGTGGAGTTGCGCCGGGCCGACGTACGAGGTGATTCCGACGCCAGTGGTCGGCTACGGCATGGTCTTCTGCTCATCGGGCCGCGCGGGTCCGACGCTCGCGATTCGACCGGGAGGCAAAGGCGACGTCACGAAAAGTCACGTGGCATGGACGACTCCGCGTGGATCCCCCTTCGTCCCCTCGCCGATTCTCTATGGCGAGCATCTCTACATGGTCAACGACATGCAGAGCATCGTCACGAGCTTCCACGCGACCAGCGGCAAGCTGATGTGGCAGAACCGGCTTGGCGTGGCGCGGCGCGAAGGCTTCTCGGCGTCACCGATCGCCGTCGACGGCAAGATCTTCTTCACCAACGATGAAGGAGAGACGTTCGTGCTGAAGGCGGGTCCGACCTTCGAGCTGCTTCGCACGAATCGGATTGGCGAAAGCACTCTCGCCACCCCCGCCCTCGTTGATGGGCGCTGGTATATCCGGACCGAAAGCAATCTCTTCGCGATCGGTCTGTGACCCGGACACGGCTACGCCGTGGGGCGGAAGTACAAGACCAGCCCTGCGCCGATTGATGCGAGCAGGAACCCGACGAAGAGCATCGGGTTGAGTGCCGTTTTGGGCGGATGGATCACCATCGAGACAAGCACGTTGACGATGGGCGCGCCGCCGAAGACGAGTGGCATCACATAGACGGGAAGACCACCCGTCCTGAATGCCCAGATGATGCAGGCCGCGCCGGCGGCACCAAGCCCGCCCGCGACGGTTGCGATGATGAGCCCCTGAGTCGGGAAGTTGGACAACTGCCCCTGGGATCCGAGGGCGGCGACCGGGAGCAGCACGCCGATCAGGAAGTACGCCGCGCCGACGCACAGCAGCGCCTTCAGCGGATTTCCCAGTTGGGTCTGCCCGAGATGAAGGAGCGCGCCATACGCCCCCCAGGACAGGACGGCTCCTGCGACGAAGATCACCCAAACCATTGATTTCTTCCTCACCATTTCGCTCACGTTGATCGTCGGAGTGGCGTTGCGCCGTTGGTCTGCGCGCAACCCCAGTGGACGTGAATCATCAATATCAGTACGTGTCGCGGCCGCCCGTGGAGGCCGAAATATACGACACTCGCCGCGTGAGTGTTGCAGTCGGGTCGTGTGCGTGTCAACCCGTGGACAGCGGTATATAGTGGTCCTAGCGTGATCGATCACACCCCCTCTGCCCTGGCGGACCCGACTGAAGTCGGGAGCTACTTCGTCGCCACTTATCCGCCATTTTCAACGTGGTCAACGGCGGCGGTCGCGTCGGATGGACGACCGGCATTCGCGTCACCCCCGGCGCCCGGGGTGCCACTCGGGTTGTATCTCCACATCCCGTTCTGCCGGAAGCGATGCCACTTCTGCTATTTCCGTGTCTACACGGACAAGAACGCACAGGAAGTGGCCGACTACCTCGACGTGCTCGCGCACGAGTGGGAGCTGTACGCGAACCTTCCGTCGATAGCCGGACGGCCGCTGAACTTCGTCTACTTTGGCGGCGGGACACCGTCGTTCCTCTCGACGAAACAGCTCGAAGGCCTGGTGTCCCGGCTGAACGCGGTCACATCGTGGCGACAGGCCGAGGAAGTGACCTTCGAGTGCGAGCCGGGGACGCTGACCGAGGCCAAGCTGGCATCGATTCGCGGGATCGGTGTCACTCGCCTGAGTCTGGGCGTGGAGAACTTCAGCGACGAGATTCTCGAGAGTAACGGACGGGCGCATCGTTCACCGGAGATCGGCCGGGCCTATGAGTTTGCACGCTCGCTGGGTTTTCCGCAGATCAACATCGATCTCATTGCCGGGATGCTCGGTGAGACGGACGAGAACTGGCGCGTCTGCATCGATCGCACGCTGGAGCTGCAACCCGACAGCGTGACCATCTACCAGATGGAACTACCGTTCAACACCACCATCAGCGGGAACCTGCTGAAGGGGACCGGCCGGTTCGCGCAGCCGGTTGCCGACTGGTCGACCAAGCGGCGCTGGGTTGGCGAGGCGTTCGCGGCACTCGAAGCCAACGGCTACTACGTTCGAAGTGCGTACACGGCGGTCAAGAATCCCGAGCGCACGCGGTTCATCTACACCGACCGGCTGTGGCAGGGCGCCGACATGGTGGGGCTGGGGGTCGCGTCGTTCGGCCACATGAACGGCGTCCACGTCCAGAACCTCGACACGTGGGAGACCTATGCTGAGGCGATTCGCCGCGACGACATTCCACTCAGCCGCGCCTATCGCCCGACCCACGAAGAGCGTTTGATCCGCGAGTTCATCCTTCAACTGAAACTGGGATCGATCCGCCCTGTGTACTTCCAGGAGAAGTACGGCGCCGATGTGCTCCAGCGTTTCCGCGACCCGCTCGACTCGATCGCGGCAGACGGGTACATCGCCGAGCGCAGTGCGGAACGTGTCGCCCTGACTCGCGAAGGATTGCTTCGCGTCGACGGGCTGCTCAAACGCTTCTTCCTGCCAGAGCATCTCGGGATTCGATACACCTAGAGCGGATGCCCCTTTCAGAGTTCATCCTCCACCGTCGTGTCGCCTTCCACGAAGTTGACTCCGCCGGCATCGTCCATTTCAGCGTGTACTTCCGTTACATGGAGGAGGCCGAACACGCCATGTGGCGGCAGGCGGGCCTGAGCATTGCCGCGCGCGGCGCCGACGTCGGATTTCCGAGGGTGTCCGCCGGCTTCGACTATCATCGCCCGCTTCGTTTCGAGGACGAGTTCGCGGCGCGCATCCGTATCGTCGCCATCGGCGACAAGAGCATGCGGTATGTCTGCACGTTGAACAAAGGCGCGGAGAAGATCGCCACCGGAACCATCACCGTGGTGTGCGTGACGAGGGGCGACGACGGCGTCATGAAGGCACGATCGATCCCACCCGAGATTGCCGGCCGCTTCGCGGTCTCAACGGAGGCCGAGGCGTAGATGCTCGAGGTCGAGCAACTGGATCGCGATCGGCTGGCGGAGTGCCAGGGCCGGCGCCTTTCGAAGCTGCTTCAGGCCGTCCACGGGCGGAACCCGTTCTACACGCGCAAGCTGAACGAGACCGGTATCGACCTGCCATCGCTGCGCCTGCCGGAGGATTTCCGGAAGCTGCCCATGACCACGAAGGCGGAGCTCAACGCCGATCAGGCGGCGAACCCGCCATGGGGGACGGCGCTGACCGAGCCACTTGGCAGTTACACGCGCTACTGCCAGACCTCGTCATCGACGGGCAGGCCACTGCGCTGGATCGACACCAATGAGAGCTGGCAGTGGCTGCTCGAATGCTGGAAGGCGGTATATCGCGGGGCGCGCGTCGGGCCCGGCGATCGCGTGTTCTTTCCATTCTCGTTCGGTCCCTTCCTTGGCTTCTGGGCGGGCTTCGAAGCGGGGCCGCAGATTGGGCTGCACTGCGTCCCCGGCGGCGGCATGTCGAGCCAGATCCGGTTGTCGATGATCGAGAACATCGGCGCCACGGTCGTCTGCTGTACGCCGACCTATGCGCTGCGGCTGGCGGAGATCGCCGAACAGGAGCATCGCAAGCCGCTCAGCGAAGGAACCGTGCGCATGCTGATCGTCGCGGGCGAGCCCGGCGGCAGCATCCCGGCGACGCGCGATCGGATCGAGCGCAGCTGGGGCGCACGCGTGATCGATCATCACGGCCTGACGGAAGTCGGTCCAGTGAGCTTCGAATGCTGGGAGGCACCCGGTTCGCTCCACATCAACGAAGCGGAATTCATTGCCGAGGTCCTCGACCTGAAGACAGGGCTCGAGGTCGCCGATGGCCAGACCGGGGAACTGGTGTTGACCAACCTCGGACGCACCGCCAGCCCGGTGATTCGCTACCGCACCGGAGATATCGTCGTGCGGCGTTCGGAACCGTGTCGCTGCGGCCGGACCTGGGCTCGCCTCGAAGGCGGCATCCTCGGGCGCGCCGACGACATGGTGAACATCCGCGGGGTGAACGTGTATCCCGTCGGCATCGAGTCGGTCGTGCGGCGGTTACCGGAAGTGGTGGAGTTCCGGTCGATCGTGTCGCGGCATGGGTCGATGCGCTCGCTGCGGCTGGAGATCGAGGTCGCGCCCGAATTCGAGGACAGTAATGCCGTGGCGTCGCGGGTGGCGTATCACCTTCGTGAGGCACTTGGCCTGAGTGTCAACGTGAACGTGGTCGAGTCCGGCACGCTGCCGCGGTTCGAGATGAAGGCCAATCGTTTCGTCGTAGAGTCATGACACAGAACATGGATCCAGATGTTGTCGTTGTGGGCGGGGGACCGGCAGGCTCGACGGTGTCCACGCTCCTGGCCAAGAAGGGCATCGCCGTTCAGCTCTTCGAGCGGGAACGTTTTCCGAGATTTCACATCGGCGAGTCGCTGATTCCAGAGACCTACTGGGTTCTCAAAGAGCTCGACATGCTGCCGAAGATGCAGGCGAGCCACTTCGTCAAGAAGT
>JAICEG010000119.1 GCA_025924295.1 Vicinamibacteria bacterium | reverse complement strand
TCGTGTGCGGCGGGCTGCTGCTGCAGGTCCTCACGCAGACGCTCTCGATGATCAATGTGCAGGTGCAGGTCGACACCGGGCAACGGCTCGTCTACGCACTGCGCGCGCGGTTGCTGGCGCATTTGCAGGCGCTCGCGCTTCGTCATCATGTCGTCACGCGGACTGCCGATTCGGTCTATCGGCTGGAAGCCGACGCCTACTGCGTGCACGACCTCGTGATGAGCGGTCTGCTCACCCTGTTCGTGTCGGTGCTGACGCTAACCGCGATGTTCCTCATCCTGCTTCGCCTGGATGCGTCGCTGGCGCTCCTGTCGCTCGCGGTCGTTCCGTTGCTCTACGCGTGCCTGCGCTACTACTCGACGCGGATGGTGAACCGTGCACAGCAGGTGAAGGAGCTCGAGTCGAGGCTCGTCGATCGGGTGTACGAAATCCTGTCCGGCATCAAAGTGGTCAAGAGCTTTGCCCGCGAGCCGCACGAGCTCGATCGCTTCGCTGACGTCGGACGGGAAACCATGTCGGCGCGGCTGCGTTATACGTGGCAGGAGTCAGTGTTCACGTGGGTCGTGGGCGCGATCACCTTGTGTGGCACGGCGGTGGTGCTCGCGGTTGGCGGGCTGCACGTCCTTCAGGGTCAGCTCACGATCGGCGGGCTGCTGGTCGTCATCGCCTATCTGGCCTCTGTGTACGGTCCTCTGTCATCGATCGCGTACACCACCGGAAAGCTGCAGAACGCGATTGCGAGCTCGCGCCGCGTCCGGGAAGTCCTCGCCCTCGTGCCCGAGGCGCTCGACAGGCCGGGCGCGATCGACGCATCGTCGATCGCCGGCGAGATCCGATTCGAGCACGTGAGCTTCGCCTACGACGAGGGGCGGCCGGTTCTTCACGATGTCAGTTTCACTGCCCGGCCAGGCGAGATGGTGGCGCTCGTGGGCCTGACCGGCGCCGGGAAGTCGACACTGGCCAGCCTGGTTCCGCGATTCTACGAGCCGCAGCAGGGCCGTGTGCTCATCGACGGTGTCGACGTGGCGCAGTACCAGTTGAGGGGACTCCGTCAACGCATCGCGATCGTGCTGCAGGACGCGGTGCTGTTTGGCAGCACGATCGCCGAGAACCTGCGTTACGGCCGGCTGGACGCCACCCTCGATGACGTGCAGAAGGCCGCTCGCGCCGCGCATGCGCACGACTTCATCATGCGCCTGCCGCAGGGCTACGACACGCCGCTTGCGCAAGCGGGGGGCAGCCTGTCTGGCGGCGAACGCCAGCGGCTCAGCATCGCACGCGCGCTGCTGAAGGACGCGCCGATCCTGATCCTCGACGAGCCGACATCGTCACTCGACGCCATCTCGGAGGCGGCCGTCTTTGACGCACTCCGCCGGCTGCGGCAGGGCCGCACCACGCTCGTCATCGCCCATCGCCTGTCGACGGTGCAAGACGCCGATCGCATCCTCGTCCTGCACGAGGGCCGCATCTCCGCACAGGGTACGCATGCAGAGCTGTTGTCGTCGAATCAGCTGTACCGGCGGATGTGCGCGCGTCTCAGCATCGGGAAGTCCCTCGACGACAAAGACGAGGACGATATGCTGGAGCCGGCAATCTAGATAGAGCCGACCGCATGAAGATCCTCGTGGCCGGCATCATCGCCCGTTATCCCTTCGGCGGCGTGACCTGGTGCTCCCTGATGTACCTGCTGGGATTGCGCGCCCTTGGTCACGAGGTGCTGTACATCGAGGACACCGGGGAGTGCATCTACGATCCCGAGCAGAATACCCGGAGCGAGGATCCCGCCTACGGCACGCGATACATCAACAACGCCCTCGAACCGTTCGGGCTGGGCGACCGTTGGTCGTTCGTCAACTTCAGCGGCGAATATCACGGCGTCTCGCGTGAAGCGGTCCGTGCGTTCTGCGAGGACGCCGACCTGTTCGTGAACCTGTCCGGCGGTTCGTGGTTCTGGCGCGATGAGTACGTGAAGATTCCGCGCCGCGTCTTCATCGATTCCGATCCGGTGTTCACGCAGCTGGCGATCGCCAAAGCCGAAGGCTGGTACGTCGACTTCTTCAAGGGCTTCGATCGCCTCTTCACCTTCGGCGCCAACATCGGCACACCCGCCAACACGATCCCGACCGGCGGGTTCACGTGGCACAAGACGTGGCAGCCGGTCGTGACCGATCTCTGGCAGAGCGACACGCCGCCCGCCCGCGATCGCTTCACGACGGTGATGACGTGGAAGATCGAAAGCTTCGCCGACGTCGACGGCAACAAGGACCGCGAGTTCATCAAGTTCATCGACCTCCCAAAGCGCACGCCGCACCGCTTCGAGCTGGCGGTCAACGGGCCGCAGCGCCTGTTGCGCGAGCACGGCTGGGACACCGTGAATGCGATGGACGTGTCGAGGTCGTTGTGGGACTACCGCGCGTTCATCCAGGGGTCGCGCGCCGAGTTCGGTGTCGCCAAGCACGCCTACGTCAGCTACTGTTCCGGCTGGTTCAGCGATCGGACGGAGTGCTACCTTGCCGCGGGGCGCCCGGCCCTCGTGCAAGACACGGGCTGGAGCGCTCATCTGCCAACTGGCAATGGACTGTTGAGATTCTCCAACTGCGAGGAGGCGATCGAGGGGCTCGATCGAATCGCCGCAGATTGGACGCTGCACTCGAAGCGGGCCTCGGAGATCGCTCGCGAGCACTTCGACGCGCACACCGTGCTGCCTCGATTCCTGGAGATCGCGTGCGCATGACTCGTCAGTTGCGCATCGCGCAGGTTGGTCCGGTTGCCACCTCGATTCCGCCACCGGGCTCGAGCTCCGTCGAGCTGTTCACATCGTCGCTGACCGAAGGACTGGTGGCGCGCGGACATCGCGTGACCTTGTTCGCGACGGGCACCTCGCGCACGTCGGCTGACCTTCACGCCACGCTCGCGCGTGGTTACGGCGAAGATCCCTCGGCATGGCCGTGGGAGCTCTGCGAACTGCTCAACCTCTCCGCCGCACTCGAGCGGGCGTCCGAGTTCGACGTCATCCACTATCAGGCGATATCGTGGCCGATATCGCTGCCGTTGACGCGGCTCGCGGCCGTGCCGCTCGTGCAGACCGTGCATCACGCTCCGAGCCGCGACGAGATCGCCCTCTGGTCGCACTATCCTGAAGCGCCGTTCGTGGCGATCTCGCACGCTCAGGCAGCGTTGCTCGCCGGACTCAACGTCGTCGCCACCATCCATCACAGCGTGGACCCGGAGGCGTTCACGTTCTCCTCTACGCCACGCGACTACCTCCTGTATCTCGGGCGGTTCACCGAGGGCAAAGGTGTCCTGCAGGCGATCGAGGTCGCACGCAGGACAGGCCTGCCACTGATTCTTGCTGCGGCGGAGAACGACTACTACCGCACAACTGTGGCGCCGCACGTCGATGGGATTCGCGTGACCTATGCAGGTGAGGTGGGGCACGCGGCGAAGGTTGCGCTCCTCGGCGGCGCCCGGGCACTGCTCTACCCCGTGCAGACGGGCGAGCCGTTCGGCCTCGTCCTGACCGAGGCGATGGCGTGTGGCACACCAGTTGCCGCGCTCGATCGCGGCGCCGTGCACGAGATTGTCGAGGACGGCATCACAGGCGGCGTGTTTTCATCGCTCGATCAGATGGTCGAAGGCCTTGCCGGCGTCATCGCCCTGGACCGCGCCACCGTTCGCGCCCGCACCGTCGCGCGCTTCGGTGTGGAGAAGATGATCGACGCCTACGAGGAGCTCTACGCGCAGCTCGCCGCGGGCAAGCGCGGACCTGGCGGCCACTCTCCGGACATTCAGCGCCAGGCACTTGCCTCGCGTACCGAGTTGTAAGGGAGCAGCGTCGACAGACGACGGCCGACCCATTCCTGGATCACAACCTGAGGTCGCTCCTGCATCACGACCAGCGGATCCATGTTGGTCTGCCAGAGATAGACGGCGCGGCTGAAATCCTCGGACAGGAATGGCACGAGTCCCGCGCCGAATGAATCCATGAAGACGACGGCGCGCGGCCCGCCGTTGGGCGCTTCAGTCACGATGCGCGGGTGCATCAGGCGGCGGTTTGGATGCGGCGGCTCGAGGATACGTGCCATGCCGGGGCGCCTGCGGACGAGCACCAGATCGTCTTCATCCAGAACCTCGGTGAGACCCAGCATGCCGGCGAGATCGAGTCCCGCCGATCGCATCACAACCGGCTCGAACGTGCTGCGTGCGCGAGCCCGCAGTGCGGGAACGTCCTCCGCAAGCGCGTCGACGATGTGCTGATAGCCGACAAATGCGCCACGGTCGTTCCAGTGCGTGTCGGTGCGATGGTAGATGCGCTCGCCCGCTTTGGCGGCAAGGAGCGCCGGCCGCAGGTCGAGCACACGGACGGTTGAGTGCCGGCGCAGGTGAGACACCACTTGATCGATCCGCGACACGGCCGCGCGGCGAATCGTGCCCGGCATGTATTCCTGATAGATCGCGTGCTTGTCGGGCGAGATGACGAAGGCATAGGCGATTCCCTGCACGCGCAGCCAATCGCTGGTGTCCTGCAAGGTGCTGCGCCACTGTTCGAGTTCGGCATCGGTCAATGGCGGCGCCGACGCGTAATCCTCGAGCGCGCCATCGTCAGCGTAGAACAGCCATCCGTCGCGCCCTCTGATCACCGCCTTTGACGGTGAGACCCCCAGCGCGCGCAGCCGGACAACCGCCTGCCACCGCACCAGTCGCTGACGGAAGGCAAAGTGGTCCTCGAAGTAGCGGGTCAACTGCTCCGGCAGCGCGCGGAGCGATGGCTCGTCCCACCGCAGTTGCGGCCATTCGGCCAGCGTCCGGTTCTCGGCCGACGGCGCATCGCGATCGAGATTCAGCATCATCCCGATCATCGGAAGGCAGAGCGCCGCCAGGAAGATGGCGACGATCATCCGTTCGACGAGCGAGTGCATGCGGATCATTGCGTCAGAACCGGAAATAGATGAACGGGTTGTAGCTTCGTGAGGCCGACAGCATCAGCGAAGCTGCGAGCAGGGCCACCAGCCCGAGCATCGCGGCCATCGATCCCTGCCAGCGCAGCACGCGCACTCCCCCGCTCGCCGCGGGAGCAGCCAACCGCTGCGCAAGCGCCGGGAGCACTGGTGTGGATCCCACGATGCCCGCGGCAAGGGCGAGCACCACCTCGGTGTTCCAGAACCAGGCCGGCGCATAGACGGCGGGCGCGGCGCCGCCGGAGCCAGCCATCGCTGCGAGCATCGCCATGGCGCCCGCCAGCGTATCGGCACGGAAGATCACCCAGCCCACCATCACCACGAGCAACGCGTAGGCGTGACGCAGCGGTTGCGGCAGCATGCCGACGCGCGTGGCGAGCCCCACGCGTTCGAGCACGAGAAAGACCCCGTGATACAGACCCCAGACCACGAACGTCCAACTGGCGCCGTGCCAGAGCCCGCACAGGAAAAACACGAGGACGAGATTGAAGTAGATCCGGCCCGTGGACGTGCGATTGCCACCGAGAGGGATGTACACGTAATCGCGGAACCAGGCCGACAGCGACATGTGCCAGCGGCGCCAGAAGTCCTGGATCGAAGCGGCGATGTACGGGTAGTTGAAGTTCTCGGGAAAGCGGAAGCCGAACATGCGGCCGAGACCGATCGCCATGTCGGAGTAGCCCGAGAAGTCGAAATAGATCTGCAGCGTGTAGCACACGATGCCGGTCCATGCGTGCGCCGCGGTCAATTCCGCCGCCGGCATCGCAAAAATCTGATCGGCCGGCACCGCAAGCGTGTTGGCGATCAGCATCTTCTTCGCCAGTCCGATGGTGAACCGCCGCACCCCGTATGCGAAGTCGCCCAGCGCGTTGACCCGCGCGGATAACTGTTCCGCGATCTGCCGGTAGCGGACGATCGGTCCCGCCACCAGTTGCGGAAACACGAGCAGGTACAGTGCGGCCTCGACCGGCTGCTTCTGCGCCGCGGCGTCGCGCCGGTAGACGTCCACGACGTACGAGATGGCGTGAAAGGTGAAGAAGGAGATCCCGATGGGAAGCAGGATGCCGGGCAGCGCGAATGGCTGAACACCGAGCAGAGCCAGCCCGGCGTTGAGATTCGCGACCGCGAAATCGGCGTACTTGAAGAACGCAAGTACCAGCAGGTCGATCGCTATGGCGCCTGCCAGCAGCCAACGGCCGAGCATCGTGGCGCGGTACGCATCGATGACGCGGGCAGCGGTGTAATTGAACGCGATCAGCCCGAGGACGAGCCAGGTGAAGCTGCCGGCCCCGCGCGTGTAAAAAATGATGCTCGCCGCGAGCAGCAGCCAGTTGCGGTACCGCGCGCCCGGCAATTGGTACAACGCCAGGAGCACCGGCAGGAACACGAACAGGAACGACGGCTCGGTAAATAGCACGCGTCAGATAGCCGGGCTCGATCTCGAACGTCGAGCTTCGTGCTGTCCGGATGCACGCGCAGTGCCGAGCCGCAGCTCATCTTGACAACGTTTGCTGCGAAGCCGCCTGCCGCTTGAGGATGAGCAGACGGTCGGGCCCTGGCCATGGCGCGTCGTCGGTCCAGGCCACCTCGCGCACGATGTCGTAACCGTCGAGTGCGGACTTGGAAAGAATGTAGTTGGGCCGCCGATGCGTCGTAATCCATGGCACATCCTGGGCGGTCAGTCCCTGGGCCAGGTTGTCGGGGTGGGCGTAGAGCCACCATCCATTCCACGCGTACCCGGCATCGATGTCCGACGGCTGAACGCCACTGTCCACAAGCGCCTGCCAGTTGTCACGCAGGCTCTGGTTGAAACGCAGGGCGTCCCGAGTTCCGACAACAGCCACCGTTGCAAAGATGGCCATTGCGATCCACGCCAGGCGTGGCACCTCGGCGCCGTGCTGGCGCCCGCCGAGGGCGAGGGCGACGACGACTGGCAGCAACACGATGAGATATCGATCGTTGTAAAACCACAGCACGTTGGCGACGAGTAGGTAGGCGATCAGATAGATGAAGAGCGGCATGCGCGACGTCATCGAGATCGCGTTCGCGGCATCCAATAGCCGACCAAAGACCGACCGCCACGTGAACGACGTCCGCGCGTGCACCGACGGCCCCTCCGGCCTCGTCAGCGAGATCAGCGCCAGCCCGAAGGCCAGCAGGCCCGCACCACGCAACACAGTCTCAATCGTCATCCCCTCCGATCGGGGCAGAGCCCCGTTGATCAACCCACGACTGCCGCCGACTTCGACGAGCGACCAGGTGTTTGTAGGCCGGAGCGGAACCGGGATCTCACCGGTGAATGCCAGCATGATCGCCCCGAGAAACAAGGTCACGACGAACAGCGTCGGCCTGCGCCAGAGACCGCGGACAGCAGCCATCGCGAGCAATGCCGGCAGCGCGTAAAAGGCCATGGTGGACAGGACGTAGAGGTTGTAGATCAGATATTTGGTCAGTGGAACCTGAAGCAGGTAATCCAGACGATCAACCAACTTCATCATCTCGCCCGTTGGTCTGACGATTGACATCATGGCCAGCGAGCAGACGAGCATCGCGCCCCAGGTCACTCCGAGTGCCAACAACACCGCCGACCGTTTCGGCTCACTGCCGGGACGCGGCATGAGCAGCGGCAGCGCCGCCAGCGGCGTCACAAGAGCGATTTGGCGATCGAGAAACGCCACGCACGCCCAGGCTCCTCCCCACCAGACCAGATGAACCTGGCCACGACGCATCGCCCGTGTGTAACAAAGCAAGGCCATCAGCGTCGAGGCGACAAAGGGCACGTCGGTCATGAACGACGACGACAGCAACAGAACGACCGGATTGGCCGCGACGGTCAGGGCGCCGAGCAGCGCGACGTTTGTGCGCGCGCCAAGTTCACGGAGGATCAGGTAAAGGGCGCAGGTCGCGAGAAGTGACAGGGCCAACGTGGAAACGCGCAGCGTCGCGAACGAGAGGCCAAAGACCAGCGACCAGGCAGCGCCCCACAGTGAGTGGGCGAGCGGATACACGGCGCTCCAATCGAGCACCTCGATGTGGCCATCATCGAGCAGTCGCTCGACACTCCACGCATAGGTCCAGTCGTCGATGACAGGGATATCCCGGTGTGCCCCCACCGCGATCGCCGCAGCGACGAACCACAGCGCCAGAATCAGCATGGCGCGCCACTCGGTGCGAATGGAAGGCTCCGGGAGGTTGATGGGCGGAGAGAGTGTTTCCTGCGACGCGTGAGACATCGGGCTCACAATCCATTCTCTTCGACGCGATGCGGATCTGCCAGAGGCAGTGCTGCCGAGTGAAGAACTTTCATGGTGTGCGGGTTCGCGCTCGCCATCTCGTCTGGACCGCACTTCGTCGGTACGGGCTTTTTTCGAGTTGGCAGGAATAGTGCGAACGCACAAGGTGGTCGAGCCAGCAAGCTCATTCAGGAGGAGCGTCTCATGCGACATCTCACCTCGACGATAGCTGCCATCGCACTCGCCGGCACGGTCAGCGCGTTCGCGCAAGAGCAGGCACCTGCACCACCGGCGCAGGCGCAGGCGCCCAAAGCGACTCTCACTGGCTGTGTGGTGCAGGCGAAGACGACTGACGGCGGGACCGCGTTCGTTCTGACCAAGGTCGAAGGCGGGTCGGCCTCGATGTATGTCCTCGGCGGAACGGCGCAATCGCAATCAGACTGGTCGGGGAACGTGAACAAGAAGGTCGAAGTCACCGGACCGGTGCAGGAACCACCGAGCGCCGACGGCGGCAGCCCGGCGGATCCGAAGGTCGTTCGCCCGCCGGCGATCATTGTCGAAGCGGTGAAAGTGGTGGCACAGAGCTGCGCGTAACCTGCTCACGTCAATTCCCAACTCCCAATGCCCAACTTCCAAGGAGTTGGAGGTTGGGAGTTGGAGGTTGGGAGTTCGACGCCTAACGTGATGCGAGCTTTTGCTTGATCTCCTCGGTGATCGTCCAGAGATGCAATTCGAAGATGCCCCCCTGGTCGCTGGACACGGCCACCGTCCTGTCAGGCGTCCAATCGCCCATCGTGAAACGATGGGACACGATCCGGGAGCCCACCTTCAGTTCACGCCACAGCACCGGTCGCACCAGCATGTTGAAGTGGTCACCCATGTAGAGGAAGACCACCGACACATCCGACAGGTCTTTGACGTCAAGGGCATCACCCTCGCGGACATCGATGCGATCGGCGAGGCCCGCCAGTTCGACATTCGTCTTCGACTCGAAGGCCTGATCCGGGTCGATGTCGATGCAGATGCCCCGGCGCGCGCCCGCGCGGATTGCCGCGGTCGTGATCCTCGCGTCACCGCAGCCTGGCTCGTACACCACGTCGTCAGGTCCGACGGCGGCGAGAGTCACCATCGCCTCCGCAACATCCGCGGGGGTCGGGTGGTAGATCACGCGGACACGGTCTGTCGGATCGTCAACTGCGAGATCCACCGATACGGTCTCGCCCGCCCGAAGCTCGATGGTCTTGGTGCGGGTCATCTTCGTGTAGGTGTTGGGCTCCCACGTGACGGTGAGGGTGTACCGGTAAGCACCCGCGTTCGGCGGCACGGTTTCAACTGTTCTGGATGCGCCGTCGCCGCGGATCGTTTCGCCGTTCACCACGAGCACCGCATCGTCAGCCGGGAGCGTCACGCTGATCCGTGATGTCCGAGCGCTGTCGAGTGATGCCGTGGACTGGAGCGCAGTACGCTCCGGCAGGGTCGGCCGAGCAGGGGCAATGCCTTCGAGTGCAAGCAGCCCCGGGATGAGCACTAAAGTGAGCAGCTTCATTGATCGACCCTGAACGATGACTCGTCTTGCGGGTCGGAATCAAGTCAACAGCGCAGGCTCCTTATAATCACCGCAATGAAAACTCGACCGGAGGAGGACCGGGCGCGCGATCCATTCCTGCGCATGCACGCCGTCAACGTCTATGTCAGGGATCAGGAGCGAAGCCTCCGTTTCTACCTCGATACGCTTGGATTCCAGGTCGCGTTCGACGCACAAGTCGAGTCGGGGCAGCGGCTGGTCGCGGTGACACCGCCTGACGGGACAACGGTGCTCACCCTGATCCAGCCAGCGCCGAATTCATTGCAGGCAAAGTTGATCGGGCGGGCGACGCAGGTGGTCTTCGTGACCGAGAACCTCGCGGCAACCTACCGCGAGTGGCACAGCCGCGGGGTCCGCTTCCGCGGTGCACCACGATTGCGCCGTGTCGCGTATGAACCGGCCGGCTCATCATCAGCGTCCGGGAAGCCGGTGTCCGACGACCATGCGACGGCCTGGGGTGGCGCGTTCGCCCGCTTCGAGGACGTCGATCGCAATTCGTTTGCGCTCGTCAGTTTCGACGAAGTCAGCCGCGCCGTGGAGGCGCAGCGCAAGGCCGCCGCCGAGCGGCAGGAAGCAGAGCGGCGCGCTGCCCACGAGTTGGAGATCGCCCGGCAGGTGCAGGCGCGGCTCTTTCCGCAGCGGCTGCCTGAAATGGCATCGCTGGAGTACGCCGGCGCCTGCATTCAGACGCGCCACGTCGGCGGCGACTACTACGACTTTCTCGATCTCGGCCAGTCGCGGCTCTGCCTGGTGATAGGCGACATCGCGGGCAAGGGGATCGCGGCGGCACTGCTGATGGCCAACCTGCAGGCCAACCTGCGAAGCCAATGCGCGACCGCCGTGGAACAGCCGCAACAGTTGCTGCAATCGGTGAACCGGCAGTTCTACGAGAACACGGCCGAGAACGCCTACGCCACGCTCTTCTACTCGGAGTTCGACGATCGGACGTGTCGCCTGCGATATGCGAACTGCGGCCACCTTCCTGGCCTGGTCGTCCAGAGCGACGGGACGGTCACGCGGTTGTCCTCGACAGCGTCGGTGCTGGGACTCTTCCCGGAATGGGCCTGCCGCACCGCGGAGCTTCATCTGCGACCGGGCGATCTGTTCGCCATCTACACCGACGGGATCACCGAGGCGCTCAACCAGCGCGATGAGGAGTTCGGCGAAGAGCGACTACTCGACGTGATGCGGAGCGCTCGCGATCTGAGCCCCAGCCAGATCGTGACCACAGTCTTCGATGAAGTCCGGCGGTTCACCGGCGGCCAGCAGCGCGACGACCTTACCCTCATCGTCGCGAGATGCCGGTCAGGAGACGTCACTCCTGCCTGAGCGTCGCAATCGGGTCGATTCGCGCCGCGCGTAGTGCCGGCACGGTTGCGGCGGCTACGCACGAGACGGCGATGATCAACAGGCTCGATGCGTAGGCGACCGGATCGAAGACTTTGATGAGAGTGCCGACCTCGGCGTCTATCGCCATCAGCACGGTCGCAACCGCCGCAGCCAGGCCGACGCCAGCGCCGAGACCGATACACACTGGGCGCTGCAGTCTCGAGAGCACCAGGCCAGCAGCGTCGCGTGTGGTCGCGCCAAGCGCCATGTGCACACCGATGTCCTTCGCCCGCTGCTCGACCAGGTAGGACAGGACGCTGAACAAACCCGAGAGAGTGAGGACGAGGGCCAGTCCGCCAAGGACAACCGCGACCCAGAAGGCAATCCCCAGGACGTAACTCTGCGCGCGGGCGATGCTCCGCATCGTCGAGATCTCGCCGAGACCGGGGTCGACGCGCGTGAAGTCGTCGAGCAGCACCTGCCGTGCCTGCTCGGGATCGCCGCGAACGCGTAGTGTCAGCGACGTGCCCGAGGTCTCGGGCATGGTCGGCACGTACACGGCGCGCGACGGGAACATGTCGGGCGCGAGCGGACCGTTCACATCGCGCACGACGCCAACTACCGTGAACGGGCGGGAGAGCACCGGCGAAGCTCCTGGCGAGCCTGACGCGTCGAGACGCACGGACTGTCCAACCGCGCTGCCAGCCGGCCACAGTTCGCGCGCGATGGTCTCCGTCACCACAGCAACTCCCGAGTCGATGGTGCGTTCGGCAGCCGTGAAACTCCGCCCGCTCGCGACGTCGATGTCGAGCACCTCGAAGTAGTCTCGCGATGCGGCGATGGGTTCGACCGGCGTCTCCCTCGCCGCCGTCGTTGCTGGGACTGCGACATTCCACCGCGACCAGGCGGACACAGCGACCACCCGTGGGTGCGTCGCCACCGCCTGCAGCAGGGCCGCGC
>JAICEG010000118.1 GCA_025924295.1 Vicinamibacteria bacterium | reverse complement strand
TGGCGCGATTGAGCGTGCCGTCGCGCTGTTCGGCAACCACGAGAATCACAGGGCGCGCGCCTCTTCGCGAAGACGGCGCACCAGCTCTTTCGCGGCCTCCGGGGTCGCGCCGGAGATCAATTCGGTCTTCTTGCTGCGCGTCGGCACAGCGAGCGCGACGATCGTCTGAGAGGCGGCGAGACCGGACGGCAACGCGAGCTTGCGAATCTCTTTCTTCTTGGCCGCCATGATGCCTTTCAACGTCGCGTAGCGCAGTTGGTTGATGCCGCTCTGGATCGTCAGCAGCGCCGGCAGCGGCATGCTGATCCACTGGAACCAGCCGCCCTCGAGCTCGCGCTTGACGCGTAGACGATTCTGTTCGACCTGCACGTCCATGATGATCGTCGAGTGTGGGATCTGCAATCGTTCGGCGAGCATCACGCCGACCTGCGCGTGTCCCTGGTCGTCGGACTGCAGTCCCGTGAGCACGAGATCGAAACGCTCCTCAGCCATCGCCGAGGCAAGCGCGGCCGACGTCACGGCGGCATCGGCGCTGGCCAGGCTGTCGTGCTCGACGTGCAGCGCGCGGTCAGCGCCGCGCGCCAGCGCTTCGCGAATCACCTGCTGCACGCGCGCCGGACCGGCCGCGCAGACGACCACTTCCCCGCCGTGCTTCTCGCGCAGCCGCAGCGCTTCTTCCAACGCGTAGGCGTCAGGCTCGTTCAGCTCGTAGCTGGCATCCTGCTCGCGGATCCACGTCCCCGCCTCGTTCAAACGGGGATGCCACTCGCGGGTTGGAACTTGTTTGATACAGACGGCTATTTTCATCGTCGGATCAATTGTTGATTCGTGATCTGTGATTATCGATTGGTTTGAGATTCGGCGATTGTCGATCTTCGATTGAGAGCCAATGAGCCATCAACAATCGTCAATCAACAACCAATCAACAATCGAACATCCGCAAATCAAAAATTGAAGGATTACGGCTCATATTTCTTGAAGAGCAAGCAGGCATTGGTCCCGCCAAAACCGAACGAATTCGACAACGCGTACCGAATCGGCATCGGCCGCCCGGTGTGAGGCACGTAGTCGAGATCGCACTCGGGGTCGGGATTGTCGAGATTGATGGTTGGCGGAGCAACCTGATGGTGGATGGCGAGCGCGGAGATACCAGCCTCCAACCCGCCGGCGCCGCCGAGGAGATGCCCGGTCATCGACTTGGTGGACGACACCGCCAACTTGTAGGCGTGATCGCCGAAGCACTTCTTGATCGCCATCGTCTCGAGGCGATCGTTGTAGGGCGTCGAGGTGCCGTGGGCGTTGATGTAGTCGACTGCGTCGGGCTGGACTCCCGCCTTCCGGATTGCCATCTTCATGACACGCACCCCGCCGTCGCCATCCTCGGATGGCGCCGTGATGTGGTACGCGTCGGCCGAACTTCCGTAGCCGACGATCTCGGCGTAGATGTTCGCGCCCCGGCGACGGGCGAACTCGAGCTCCTCGAGGATGACGATCCCCGCTCCCTCGCCGATGATGAAGCCATCCCGGTCCTTGTCGAACGGCCGGCTCGCCTTGCTCGGGTTGTCGTTGCAGGTCGAGAGCGCGCGCAGCGCTGCGAATCCGCCCAGGCTCATGGGCGTAATCGCCGCCTCCGAACCGCCGGCAATCATCGCCTCGGCATCGCCGCGCTTGATGATCTCGAACGATTCGCCGATGGCGTGCGCCGACGCCGAACACGCCGTGCACGTCGCCAGGTTCGGCCCCTTGGCCCCGAACCGGATCGAGACCTGGCCGGATGCGAGGTTGATGATGGCCGAGGGAATGAAGAACGGAGAGATCTTCCGGGGGCCGCCCGCGAGGAGCGCGCTGTGCTCGCGCTCGATCGTCTGGAAGCCACCGATCCCCGAGCCGATGAACACGCCGATGTCAGGAGCGTTCGACTCTGTAATCGCGAGCCTGGAGTCGTCCATCGCGAACTGCGACGCCGCGATGGCGTACTGAATGAAGACGTCCATCTTCTTGACGTCTTTCTTCTCGATGTAGTCGAGCGGGTTGAATCCCCGTACCTCGGCTGCGATCTGTGCTGCGTACCCGGTGACATCGAACCTGGTAACCCGGTCGACGCCGCTCGTTCCGACAACGAGCGCCTTCCAGTTGGCCTCGGTCCCGATGCCAAGCGACGACACCAGACCGATGCCCGTGATAACGACCCGCCTGGTCAATCCCCCTCCTGGCTTCCGCCGCTACTTCTTGCTCTTCGCGTGCGCCTCGATGTAGTCGATCGCTTCCTTGACTCGGGTGATCTTCTCGGCGTCCTCGTCGGGAATCTCGATCCCGAACTCCTCCTCGAACGCCATCACGAGCTCCACGGTATCGAGCGAGTCGGCTCCGAGGTCGTCGACAAACGACGCATCCGGCGTCACCTCTTCTTCATCCACGCCGAGCTGCTCGACGATGATGCTCTTCACCTTGTCTGAAACCGCCATTCAGTCCTCCAGTTCGGTTGGCAGACCAACCCGAGCTACATGTACATGCCGCCGTTGACGGCCAACACCTGTCCTGTAATATACGCTGCCTCATCCGACGCGAGGAAGCAGACTGCTGATGCGATATCCCGCGGCGTGCCCAGCCGCTGCAGCGGAATGATCGATGCCCAGTCGGCCTGGGCCTTCTCCGCCACCGTCTTCGTCATATCCGTCTCGATCAGGCCGGGGGCGACGACGTTGACCGTAATGTTGCGTGACGCGACCTCGCGCGCCAGCGCCTTGCTGAACCCGATCAGACCCGCCTTCGAGGCTGCGTAGTTTGCCTGACCCGGATTCCCCATCTGCCCCACGACAGAACTGATGCTGATGATGCGACCGGCGCGCCGCTTGATCATCGGCCTCAGCGCGGCGTGCACGCAGGTAAAAGCGGCCGTCAGGTTCGTCGCGATGACCTCGTCCCAGTCTTCGCGCTTCATGCGCAGCATCAGCTGGTCGCGCACGATACCGGCATTGTTCACCAGGATATCGATGCGATCGTGACGCGCCATTACACCTTCGATCAGGCTTTCCACGGATGCCGTGTCGGTCACGTCGAGTGACGCCACCTCGGCATTGCCCCCGGCTTCGCGAATGGCGGCCACCGTCGCGGCCGCGTTGTCACCTCGGGCCGCCGCAACGACGTGCGCACCGCGCGCCGCCAGCACCTCGGCGATGGCGCGTCCGATGCCGCGCGACGCACCGGTGACGATCACGATCTTCTGACTCAAATCGAACATGCTGCCATGACCGCGTCGAGCTGATCGGGCGACGCGAAGCTGGTGATGTGCGCGTCGGGATGAATCTTCTTGACCAGACCGCCGAGCACCGTTCCGGGACCCACCTCAACATACGTGGTGACGCCTTCCGACGCAAGGCGACGCACCACGGCCTCCCACTGCACCGGCGCTGAGACCTGCTGCACGAGCGCATCGACTGCCGACCGGGCGTCGCGCTTGGGCAAGGCGTCGACATTGGCAACGATCGGAACGCGCGGGTCCTGAACCGTCAGTGCGCGCAACTCGGGTGCGAGCCGATCTTCGGCTGGTCTCATCAACGCGCTGTGGAAGGGTGCGCTGACCGGCAGCGGAATGGCGCGCTTGGCGCCGAGCGCTTTCGCGCGTTCTGATGCACGGCGCACGGCTCCGGCATGTCCCGCGATGACGATCTGCCCCGCGCAATTGATGTTGGCTGGACTGACGACCTCGCCCTCGGCCGCCTCCTCGCACGCCTGGCGCACGACGTCGAGGCTCGCTCCGAGGATGGCCGCCATCGCACCTTCACCCACGGGGACGGCTTCCTGCATGTACCGTCCCCTGCGGCGCACGAGCCGCACCGCGTCGCCGAATGGGATCGTGCCTGCAGCGACGTGCGCCGAGTACTCGCCGAGGCTGTGCCCGGCGACGAAGGCCGGGCGGGCGCCTCTTCCTTCGAGCACCCGACACGCCGCAACGCTCGTCGTCAGGATCGCCGGCTGCGTGATCTCAGTGAGCGCCAGTCGATCCTCGGGCCCCTGGAAGCAGAGCGTGCTCAGCGACTCCGACGGTTGCCCGTCCTCGACAAAGGTCGTATCGGCCTCAGCAAAGGTAGCTCGTGCCTCGGGAAAGGCATCGACGAGCGCCTCACCCATGCCGACCTTCTGCGAACCCTGCCCTGGAAAGATGAACGCAATCACTCCAGACCTCGACGCGCGTCAGTGCTTGACCGAAGCGACTGCACCGATCCCCTGCTCGACTCTCGCCATGAACTCACCGCCCGCGAAGCGATAGGCCATCGCGACGGCATTTCGTATCGCCCGCGCCGACGATTGCCCGTGCCCGACGATGACGAGTCCTGCCACACCCAGCAGCGCCGCGCCACCGTACTCCGAGTAATCGAGACGACGCCGGAATCGCCGCAGCGCGCGCTTCGACAACAGATATCCGACCTGACTCGAGAACGTCCCGCGGAGTTCGTCTCCGAGGAGCGCCTCGACCGTCTCGACGAGCCCCTCGCTCGTCTTGAGCACGATGTTTCCCGTGAAGCCGTCGCAGACGACCACGTCGGCAACCCCGCTGTAGATCTCCCGTCCCTCGACGTTCCCGATGAAGCGCAGAGGCGAGGCCTTGAGCAGCCTGTGCGCTTCCCGTGTCAACTCGTTGCCCTTGCTCTCCTCCTCGCCGATCGAGAGCAGCCCGACACGAGGATCGTCCACGCCGTGCGCGAGCCGGGCATACACCGAACCCATCACGGCAAACTGCAGAAGATGCTGCGGCCGGCACTCGACTGTCGCACCGGCGTCGAGCAGAACCGCTGGACGGCCGCGCGTCGGAATCGTCGTCGCCAATGCCGGGCGATCGACTCCCGCGACCATCCCGAATGCAGCATGAGCCGACACGACCGTTGCACCCGTGTGCCCGGCGCTGACGAGCGCCGCGGCCTCGCGCTTCGCGACGAGATCGGCCGCCACGCGCACCGATGAACGCGGCTTCCGCCGCATCGCCGGGACCGGAGCCTCGGCCATCGCGATGACATCTGGTGCGTCGACGATCTCGATACCGAGAGTGTGCCAGTCGGGATGCGCGCGCAGTGCGCGCTCGATCTCCGCAGTCCGGCCGACGAGAGCAATCCCGGCGTCCAAGTGACGCGCGGCGGCCACTGCGCCGTCGACGACGACAGACGGCGCATGGTCACCGCCCATGGCGTCGACCGCAATGCGGATCGGCAGCGTCCTGCGTCCTTCTATTCTTCGTCGACGGCTCGGACCGGTCGCGAGTTGTAGTAGCCGCAGTGCGGGCAGATGCGATGCGGGGCCTTGGGCTCCTGGCACTGAGGACAGAGGCCCGTGGTCGACGCCCGCAAAGCGTCATGCGTGCGCCGCTTCGCGGTGCGGGTCTTGGAGTGTCTGCGTTTTGGATTCGGCATGGTGGCTAGCGGTCTCCGTTTACTTCAATTCCTTGAGCGGCCCGAGCCGCGGGTCTTCCCATTGCGACGTGCACTGACACGTCCCCGTATTGAGGTTCGTCCCGCACTGCGAACAGAGCCCGGCACACTCTTCCCGGCACAGCGGCTTCATCGGCAGCGCGAGATAAAACTGTTCCCGCAGCAGCTCGTTCAGATCGATCTGATCGTCCCGGTAGTAACTGGTGTCGAGATCGTCCTCTGCAACCTCCCGCTCGTCCTCCGCCGATATCTCCGAAGCCGGCAGATAGCGGACGTCGATCGCCCCGTCAAAGGGCATCCGGAAGGGTTCGAGGCAACGGCTGCACGTTAGTTCCAACTCGGTACGCGCTGTGCCCATCAGACGAAAGCGGTCCTTGTCCTTGTGAATCTCGAGATCCACCTGGACGGGGGCCACCACCTGGTATGCCTCGCCTTCCTGCCCGATGTCATCGGGGGAAAACGTCCGGCCGAACTGGCTGACGGGCTGGCGATACCGGGTGAGATCTAGCTGCATGACCGGTACACCCTTCGCGAAAATCGCGCGAAAGGCGACCTTCAATTATAGCCAATTTTGAGGCTTACAGCTGACTCCAGGCCATCGGACCCACCCACGGCTTGGGAATGAACAGCCGTTCGTAGAGGGAAACGGCAAACCGGTCGCTCATGCCGGCGAGAAAGTCGCGCGCCGCGACGTCGAGCCCCTCACTCGCCACGATCCGCTCATCGAGGAGACCTGCCGGACGCTCCCGCACCTTCTCCCAGAGGCCGCCGAGGATCCCGGTCGCCTTCTTGAACTCGGCGGTCGCGACCTCGTTCTCGTAAACCGCCTCGAAGAGGAAGGCGCGCATCCTGAGCGTCGCCGACAAGACCGTGTCGCTCATTCGGATTTCGGTCAGTCCACCGCCCTGCGTCTCCGTCACGACGTCCTTGACCATCCGGGCGATCCGGGCCGACGAGGTCTTCCCCAGCACCTCGACGGCATCGCGCGGCAGGTCGCTCGCATTCAGCACGCCCGCGCGCACGGCATCGTCGATGTCGTGGTTCACGTAGGCGATGAGATCGGCCACCCGCATGATCTGCCCCTCCAGCGTGGCCGATCGCTTTGCGGGATCGAGACCGACCGGCGAACCTTCCTTACCCTTGGAATGGCGGCCAATGCCGTCACGAACCTCCCAGGTCAGATTCAGCCCCTTGCCGTCATTCTCCAGGACGTCGACCACGCGCAGGCTCTGCTCGTAGTGCCTGAAGCCTCCGGGCACGAGGGAGTCGAGCACCCGCTCGCCGGCGTGGCCGAATGGTGTGTGGCCGAGGTCGTGACCGAGCGCGATCGACTCGGTCAGCTCTTCGTGAAGACGGAGTACCTTGGCGATGGTGCGCGCGATCTGCGACACCTCCAAGGTGTGCGTGAGCCGAGTGCGGTAGTGATCGCCTTCCGGCGCGAAGAACACCTGCGTCTTGTGCTTGAGCCGCCGGAATGCCTTGGAGTGAATGATGCGATCCCGATCGTGCTGGAACGCCGGCCGGACGTCGTCTTCGGGTTCGCTGGTCAGTCGGCCGCGCGACTCGGCGCTTTTGGCCGCCTGCGGTGCGAGCGTCTCGCGCTCACGCTGCTCGAGGGCCTCACGAATGCTCGACAACGATCTCCTCCAGGAAACTGGTACCGCTGGCAAGCGGACCGACGCCAAAGTTGGCGGCAAGCGTCTGCCCGAGATCGGCGAAGGTGCGGCGGGTCCCGATGTCGACTTCCGGACGCACACCCGCGCCTGTCAGCAGAACCGGAACGTACTCGCGCGAGTGATCGGTACTCGGGGTCGTCGGATCGTTGCCGTGATCGGCGGTAATGATCAGAAGATCCGAGTCGCGCAGTGCCGACAGCACGTCGCCCAGCCGTTCGTCGAAGCGCTCGAGATTGCGCGCGTACCCCTCGATGTCATTGCGGTGCCCGTAGAGTGTGTCGAAGTCCACCAGGTTCACGAACACGAGACCCGAGCGCTTCGAGCGAATGACGTCCAGGACATGATCCAATCCCTCGCTGTCGCTCCGAGCGGGCAAGGCGCGGGTGATGCCGCGGCCGCCGAACAGATCCCTGACCTTGCCAATCGAGGTCACAGCGACGCCGTGGTTGGTCAGGAGATCGAGCAGCGTGTTGCCGGGCGGCGTCAACGCGTAGTCGTGCCGATTGGCCGTGCGGAGAAATGCGCCATTGGAGCCGACGAAAGGCCGCGCGATGACGCGGCCGACATTCAGCGGCGCAACGATCTCGAAGGCGATCTCGCACATCCGATACAGCTCGATCACGGGGATCACATCCTCATGAGCGGCTATCTGGAACACGCTGTCGGCCGACGTGTACACGATCGGGCTGCCGGTCCGGACGTGCTCAGCGCCGAGCCGCTCGATGATCTCCGTCCCCGACGCGACCACGTTTCCGAGCGTCCGGCGGCCGATGCGTTCTTCGAATTTGTGGATGATTTCCGGCGGAAAACCGTGCGGGTACGTGGCGAATGGACGATCGAGCACGATCCCCATCATCTCCCAGTGCCCGGTGACCGAGTCCTTCCCCGCCGACGACTCCGCCATCCGGCCGAACGCCGCGCGGCGATCACCACGGTCGCCGTCGCCGATCTCGACGACACGGCCGAGACCGAGCGACCGGAGATGCGGAACCCGGAGCCGAACCCGTCGCGCGATGTTGCCGAGCGTGTTGCTGCCCTGATCGCCATACGCGGCGGCATCCGGCAGTTCGCCGCAGCCGACGCTGTCGAGCACGATCAGGACGACGCGGGGAAAGGGAGTCAGGTGAGCGATGTCTCGATGGTCGCGATGGCGTGCTTGAACGCCATGTGATCCCTGCCGTCGACGTCGAAGACGACGACGAACTTGTCGAAGTTCTTGATACGGGCCTCGAAGTAGCGACCGTCCATGAGATGGATCGTGACGACAGCGCGCTCGCGCCGCGCCTGATTGAGAAACGTGTCCTGGATGTTGGGCTGCGTCGCGGACGAAGCGCGTGATTCAGTGACCTGGGACATCAGGGAGCGTCTCCTTGCCTGCTCAGACGCCGAGCAGCAAGCGTATCGAGTACCCGCTGCACGGTCTCCGGGCGCTCGCCCGGCCCCTCGAACCAGATAAGGTTAGGCTCTTTGCGAAACCAGATCAACTGCCGCCGCGCGTATCGTCGGTTCTCCTGGACGATGAGCGCGCGCGTTGCGCGCTCGTCTCGCACGCCGCGCAGCATCTCCATCACCTGGCGGTAGACCAGTCCGCCGAAGGGACGTGCATCCGCGGGAACACCACTCGCCAGCAACCCGCGCACCTCATCCACGATCCCGCGTGTGAACTGCTGTTCGACTCGACGAGCCACGCGCTCCGCCGTCAATTCCGCCGGCAACCGCAGGCCGATCGCGATCACCTCGCAATCGGCAATGAGTGAACGTGTGGACGCGAAATGCGCGCTGAGCGGCTGCCCGGTCGCGAAGTACACCTCCAGCGCGCGCACCAGGCGCTTCTGATCCCTTGGCATGATCCGGAGCGCGGAGTCGGCATCCACCGACCGCAGCAGCCGGTGGAGGCGCTCCGGTCCCTTCCGTTCGGCGATCTTATCGAGGCGATCTCGCAGTTGGTCATCGGCCCCCGGGCCGGGAAACAGCCCGCGCGTCAGCGCACGGTAGTAAAAACCCGTACCCCCGACCAGAATCGGCAGGCGTCCCCGGCTGTGAATGGCCCGAATCGCGTGCTCGGCGTCCTGCGCGAAGCGAGCCGCGGTATACACCTCAGTGGGATCGGCGATGTCGATCAGGTGATGCGGGATGCCTTGCTGCTCCTCGATCGAGAGCTTGTCGGTCCCGATATCGAACCCGCGGTAGACGGCCGTCGAGTCGCAATTGATGATTTCGCCGTTGAACGAGTCAGCCAGCGACAGACTGAGGGTGCTCTTCCCGGATGCCGTCGGGCCGAGCACCGCGAGCACGCGGTTCACGTAGTTTTCACGAAGACGTAGACCGTCAATGCCACGAGGAGAACGATCAAACCGAACTGCTGGCTCCTGGTAGGCACGCGTCCCGCTCCGGTTTAATTCGGCGGATTCTCGTTGTAGTAGAACGTAACGGTGAAGAACGCTTTTGGTTCGGGATACTCGGGCGGCAGCGGTTCTGTCGGGTTGGAGCCGAGGATGGCGTTGTTGGCGGCGAGGTTGAACGCGTTGATGTCCGAGGGCCCGACAACGGCGATGTCCGTAATCGTCCCGTTCTTGTGAATGTTGAACTGCAGGACGACGCGACCACGGAAGGTCATGGCCGCATACGGCACGAACCAGTTGCGACGCACCTGCGCGATGAATCGGCGCAGCCACGGTCCGAATTCGACGCCCTTGGTATCGAACTGAATGGTCGCGCCAGGATCGGTCAACCCGCCCTGCGGGTTGTGGAATGTCTCGTTCTGGACGTAGCGTTCGAGGTTCCGAAGCGCGTCGCCCAACGCTCCGGGAGCGGGCCGCGATGTGCTCGGCGCCCGACGTGCTCCGGTGTCGGCCGGCGGCAGCTCACGCGCGATCTGCTCCTGCGGCTCGGGTTGCGGTGGCTGCACATCGGGCTTTACGGGTGTCTCAGGCCCTCGCGCCTGTTCCTGCGGTGCCGCCTCGACGCGCTCTGCCGAGTTGCCCTGTGAGAACGGCTGTTGGTTCTGGGGTTCCTTGGCGCGCACCGGCGCCTGTGACTGTCGATTGACGTCCGACAGGTCGGCGCGCGGCCGCGGCTTCAGCGCCTCGAGATCGACCCTGGGCTGCACGAAGACAAAGCGCCGATCGTCGCGCTCGCGTTCCTGAAGACGCATGAGTTCCTGGCGTCGTGCTTCGAGTTCTTCCGGGGTGGGTTCAAAGAGGTGGAGATTGGGACCGAACTGAAACCAGAGGATGACGACCAGATGGAAGATGACCGACAGCAACACGCCATCTCTTTTGGAGATGGCGCTACCGACTACCAGCTCATCCTGGTACCGATCGTCGAAGTCGAAGTGTATCAATAACCTAAGAGCAAATTATACCAACCGCCGAGGGCGCTGACGTTGATATCGCGAGCCCGTAATATCCCGGAGAGACCCAGCCAGCCGGTTCCGGCTTATCTGTTTCTCGGTTGTTCTCTCACCGCCGCATACAGATAGACGATTCCAAAGGTCAGCGGGACGGCGCGGACGTCCGTAAAGCCCGATTGTCTCAGGAGTGTCACGAACTCATCAGGCGGCGGAAACGCGCCGACTGACGCCGGCAGGTACGAATACGCCCCGGAATGGCCTGAGATTACTCGGCCGATGCGCGGCAGCACCTGGCTGAAATAGAACCGGTACAGCGCGGCGAGTCCCGGAATGCGCGGCACGCTGAATTCGAGGATCGCCAGGCGCCCGCCCGGGCGCAACACGCGCGCAAGTTCTCGACACGCGACATCGGTCTTCGCGACGTTCCGAACACCAAAGGCGACCGTGGCCGCGTCGCCGATACCGTCCGGGACCGGCATGCGCATCGCATCGCCGCGCACCAGCGCAATGTGCCGCTGCTCGCCCGCGTCGCGCACTTTGCGCAGGCCAAGCGCCAGCATCGCGCCCGCGAAATCAACGCCCAGGACGCGCGCCGCATAGCCGGTTGCACCGTCACGCGCACCGCGACGCGCCTCGAGTGCCACGTCGGCGGTGCCCGTGCAGACGTCGATGAGCGTTTCGCGTCCGGTGAGCTGCAGCGAGGCGATCATCCGCGTGCGCCAGCGCTTGTCGATCCCCGCGCTCAGCAGGTGATTCAGCAGGTCGTATCGCGGCGCGATCGCATCGAACATCCCGGCGATGCGATCGGGGGTCTTGTCTGGAGCCTGGTCAGCCAACATACAGCGCCAATGCGGTCGCACCGAAGTACACGATCCCCACCCACCCATTCAGGTCGAACGCCTTCTTCACCTGCGACAGATCGTCTGCGCTGACGAGCGACTGTTCGTAGATGAGAAGCACACCGACGATTGCCACGCCGGCGAGATAGAGCGCCGGGAGACTTGCCGCCCACCACAACGCGATCATGGCAATGACCGTCGTCACGTGCATCAGGCGCGAGATCCGAATGGCGTTGCTCACGCCAAAGGTCGCGGGAATCGAACGCAGACCATGGCCGCGATCGAAGTCCACGTCCTGGCACGCGTAGAGAATGTCGAAGCCGCCGACCCACAGGCCGATCGCCAGGCCGAGCAGCCATGGCTCAGCCCCTCCACCGCCTCCGGCGGCGATCCATCCGCCGACCGGTGCGACAGCCAGGGCCAGGCCGAGAAACAGTTGCGTGTAGGTCGTGAACCGCTTCGCCAGCGAGTACCAGAACACAATCGCCAGCGCGACCGGCGAGAGGGCCAGACAGAGCGGCGACAACCGCGCCGCCGCAAACACGAACAGCGCTGACGTCACGACCACGAACACGGTGGCTTCCGGCTTCGAGAGCACGCCCCTCGGAATCTCCCGCATCGCGGTGCGCGGGTTGAGGCCGTCCATCCTCGCGTCCACCAGGCGATTGAACGCCATCGCGGCGCTGCGGGCGCTGACCATGCAGACGACGATCCAGGCCACCTGCCACCACGAAAACGGCTGCTCACGCCACGCCAGGAGCGCCCCGGTCAGCGCAAACGGCACCGCGAACACCGAGTGACTGAATCGCACGAACGACAG
>JAICEG010000117.1 GCA_025924295.1 Vicinamibacteria bacterium | reverse complement strand
GAAATCGACTGCCAGGGCGCGGCGACCCGCTGCGGTGCCGATGTCGAAGACCGCGATGCTCATCCGCAGACCGGTTGGCGACGTCTTCGAGGCATTCATCAACCCGGAAATCACGACCAAATTCTGGTTCACCGGGAGCACCGGACCACTCGAGGCGGGGCGGCAGGTGCACTGGGAATGGGAGATGTACGGCTTCGCGGTCCAGGTGAAGGCACGTGCGATCGAGCCGAACAAGCGGATCGTGATCGAATGGTCGGGATACAAGAATCCGACGACCGTCGAGTGGACGTTCGCGCCCAGAGGGGACACGACCTTCGTCACCGTCACCGAGAGCGGCTTTGGCGGCAGCAACGAGGAAGTCATGCGGCAGGTCGGCGACTCCGCCGGAGGATTCTCATTCGTGCTGGCTGGCCTCAAGGCGTGGTTGGAGCACAATGTGAGGCTGAACCTTGTGCCGGATCGCCATCCGAAAGGGATTGACCAATGATGAAACGTTGCTTCGTCGTCGGCCTCGCGTTGGCAGCGGTGTTCGCGGCCGTGCCGGCGCAAGGCGCTCAGGCCGCGTCATCCTCCGGGCCCGCATCGTCGGTGACGAGCAGCTCCAGCTGTGAAGCGCTCGCAGCACTGGCGCTCCCTCAGGCCAAGGTCGCGAAGGCGCAGTTCGTTGCTGCTGGCGCGCTGACGATCCCGAATGCCGGGCGTGGCGCCGCCTTGTATTCGCAGCTGCCGGCGCTGTGCCGTGTCGCCGCCGTCCTGACGCCATCACGCGACTCCAGCATACAGATGGAAATCTGGTTGCCCGCTGAGAACTGGAACGGCAAGTTTCTCGCGGTTGGCAACGGGGGTTGGGCCGGCACGATCTCGTTCGATGCCATGGCTGCAGGACTACGCCGTGGGTATGCCACAGCCTCGAACGACACCGGCCATTCCGAGCCCGGTGCGCAGTTCGCGCTGAACAACGACAAGCTGATCGACTTCGCCTATCGCGCGATGCACGAGATGACCGTGCAGTCGAAGTTAATCGTCGCTGCGTACTACAGTCGTCCGCCACGATTGTCGTACTACCAGGGATGTTCGACCGGTGGCCGGCAGGGCATGATGGCGGGGCAGCGATATCCGGAAGACTTCGACGCGATCATCGCCGGGGCACCGGTCTACAACATGGTGCACCTCAGCGTCTCGCAGACGGCGTTGCAGGTGCAGATGCTGAGGAACCCGGAGACCATCATCCCGGCGAACAAGGTGGCGCTCATGGCCAACGCCGCGGTGGCGGCATGCGACGCGAGTGACGGGGTCAAGGACAACATCATCAACGATCCACGCTCGTGCCGATTCGATCCCGGCGTACTGGCGTGCAAGGGTGGCGATGCCGAAGACTGCCTGACGTCCCCGCAGGTCGCGTCGGCACGGCAGTTCTACATGCCTGTGAAAACGAAGTCAGGCAACGTCGTGTATCCGGGACGGTCACCGGGCGTCGAGTCGGGCTACGCCGCGCGAATTCCCGTGCCGGGAAAGCCGATGAACCCGCTGTGGTCCGACATGCCGAGATTCGTTGGCCATCGCGATGCGAACTGGGATGTGATGTCGTTCGATCTCGACACCGACCTTGCCCTCGCGCTGAAGAACGCGAGCTTCGTCGAAGCCAGCAACCCGGATCTCTCACAGTTCAAGGCACGCGGGGGCAAGCTTCTGCTGTGGCACGGATGGGCTGACCCCGGTCCGGCACCTGAGAACACGATCAACTACTACACGCAGGCCGCGAAAGCCGGCGGCGGGTCGCCCGACGACTGGATGCGACTGTTCCTGATGCCCGGTGTCGCCCACTGCGGCGGCGGTGTCGGCCCCGATCAGGCGGACTTCCTCGCTGCGATGGAACGCTGGCGCGAGCAGGGCGTCGCACCGGGACAGATCACGGCGTCACGCAACCCCGGTCGCGGCGGATTGACCCCGATGTCGCGCCCGTTGTGCCCGTTTCCGCAGGTCGCGAAGTACAAGGGCACCGGTAGCACGGACGAGGCCGGTAATTTCAGCTGCTCTGCTCCCTGAAAGGGGGCGAAAGGGGTCAGACCCCTTGATAGTCGTTGACTCAAGGGGTCTGACCCCAGTCGGATTGTTGAACACTCACCGGGTCGCGGTGACGTTCATCGAAAACAACTTCGCCTGCTGACGAGCGGGCGGCAATCTGGGATCGCTGAATGGCGATCCTGTTGCTGCTCCTCGCGCTCGGCGTTCAGACTGCCACGAGCAGTCGCATCTCCGGTCTCGTCACCGACGCGACGTCGTTGCCGTTGCCCGGCGCGGTTGTCGAGCTCGATGGCCGGGTCGTTGCGATTACCGGCGAGAGTGGCGCCTTCGAGATCGTCGTGACATCCGGCGCAGCGTCGCGACTCCGTGTCGCCCTCGACGGATTCGAACCCTACGAAACACAACTCCAACCGGGTGCCTCGCATATCGATGTCACGCTCGTCGTTCGCGGGATCGAAGACCGCGTCCGCGTGACGGCGCGTCCACCGCGGCCGCCCATCGAGCCTGTCTTCGCCCGCCAGCCGATCGACGTCTATCGAACTCCCGGTGCGCAGGGGGATTTGTTTCGTGCGCTGCAGACCCTCCCGGGCGTCGTCGCTCCCGATGATGCCGCCGGGCTGTTCGTCCGTGGCGGCGACGTCGGCGAAGTGCTGGTCTCGCTGGACGATGCCGTGATCGCGCATCCGTATCGATACGAGACGCCGACCGGTGGATTTCGCGGAGCGGTCGATCCGCTCCTCATCACGGGAATTGCTTTCAGCACGGGAGGGTTCTCGGCACGCCATGGCAACGCGCTGAGCGCTGTCATGGACCTGCGTGGTCTCGATCGTCCCGAGCTGCCGGAGGTGTCCGGCACCGTCGGCCTTGCCGGCGCGTCAGCATCGATCGGTGTGCCGATTCGCGATCGTCTCGGCCTGCGCGCCGCTGTCAATCGCACGTTCACCCAACTGTTGTTCGCCGTGAATGGCAGCCCGCGCCGATTCGAGCCGGCACCCGGCGGATGGGATGGCTCGCTCGGGTTGGGCTGGGATGTCGAAAAGGTCGGCCGCTTCAAAGCGTTTGCGATGACGCAACGCGACTCGGTCGGTCTCGAGCAGGAACGAGATGCATTTGCAGGGTGGTTGAGGGCGGCCAATGAACACAGCTTCATGTCGGCGCGCTGGGATGGAGCGATAGGGCAGTGGATCGCGTCTGCGGCCTTTGGCGACGACCGCTACACCCGTCGCACAGCCGTGGGCGTTCTGGATCTCGATGTCGAAGACGAGACGCAGTCGTGGAGAGTCGACGCTGCGCGTCGCGGCGGTGCGCACGTGGACTGGCGGCTTGGCGCCAATGGCACGTTCACGCAGGCAACGCTCGCCGGTCACGTTCCCGTGGCCGGCGGCGATCTTGGTGGGATCTCAGGGGTCTCGCCGTTCGACGTCAATTTCCGGGACTGGTACGCCGGTACGTATCTCGAAGCGACAACGACGATCGGGATCGTGTCGACGACGACCGGTGCGCGGATCGATCGCTTCGGACTGGCTCGGGCAACGACGGTCGATCCACGGGTCAACGTGCGCGTGGCGCTCGGACGCTTGCGCGCGATGCGCTACGCGACCGGCATCTATCACCAGGCACCGGCACCGTCTTATTACGACCGCGTGCGCGGCGCCGCGAGGCTGGCGCCGATGCGGGCGGTGCATCACGTCATCGGATATGAAACCGGGCGGGAGGCGGAAGGTCTCTACCTGCGTGCCGAAGGGTATGTGAAGCAGTATCGCAATCTGCCTCTCGAAGATGCGCTCGAAGCGCGCTACAGCAACGCGGGCCATGGATGGTCGAAGGGTATCGACCTGTTCGTGCAGCGCCGATCCAGCCGTCTCGACGTCCGCGCAATCGCGAGCTGGCTCAGCGCCCGGCGTCGCTGGACGCCGGTCGATCAACGCAATCGCTATGACCTGCCTGAAGGCGTCTGGCGCCCCGACTTCGAGATTCCCTGGTCGCTGCAGTTGGTTGCCACGGTCCCCCTCGGTCGCGGTGTCGCGGCTGCCGGCTCATGGCGTACGGCTGCAGGGCGGCCGCACACGCCGGTCGTTGGAGCGCTCAGGGTTGGTGAGAGCTACGCGCCGATCTTCGGCGACATCAATTCCGAGCGTCTCCCGCGCTACGAGCGGCTCGACCTGGCGGTGAACTGGCTCTTCCCGGCGGGTGCCGGTGCGGTGGTGTTCTTTGCCGCGCTCGACAACGCGCTCGGCCGCGTCAATTTCTTCGACTACCGGTACGCCCCCGACTACTCATCGCGGCGACCTGTCGTGCCGACCTCGCAGCGGTCGGTCTACGTCGGGGCCACGTTCAGGAGGTGACTATGCGGATCGCTTCTGTCCTTCTGTTGTTGACCGGGTTGTTTGGGGTCAGACCCCTCGATGGCGAACAACTCAAGGGGCCGGACCCCGAGTGGAGCCAGATGACCGCTCGGCTCGAGCGCGCAGCGCTGGACGGTGTGTCAAAGGATCTGAAAGCGATTCGTGCCGAGCTTCAGGGACGTGCGGCGACCGCGGGCGCCGACGAGCCGATGGTGCGGTACACACTTGCGTACGCCTCGTATCGCATGGTGCCCCTGCCGGATGTGCCCGAGAAGGATCGGACGGATCTGTTGAACGACGCCGTCGCTCAACTGCAACAGGTCATCAAGCGCAACCCGCAGGACGCCGAGGCGCACGCTCTTCTTGGGTCCGTCTACGGGCTGCAGATCGCGCAATCGCCGATTATCAGAGGCATGACACTTGGCCCGCGCGCGAACGGTGCGCTCGATCGAGCTGTCGAAATCGAGAGCACCAATCCGCGGGTCCTCCTGCTTCAGGGTGTGAGCGCCTTCAACACGCCCGCGATGTTTGGCGGCGGCACGGACAAGGCGGAACAACACCTGCGCCGCAGCCTCGAACGCTTTGCCGTTGAGCCGGCCAGCAAAGCCTGGCCGAACTGGGGCAGATTCGATGCACATGTGTGGCTCGGCCAGGCGCTCCTGGAGAAGGGTGACCGGGCCGGTGCACGCGCCGAGTACGATAAGGCGCGCGCGCTCGCGCCCAACTCGGGTTGGTTGCGATACGTGCTGATCCCGGCACTCGAGGCGAAAAAATGACGCGGACGGATCGGACGATCGATCTCTCGGACCGCACACCGCTGGGCCGGGTATGGCCGATCGTTGCGGCATGGGGGACGGTATCCCTGCTGCAGACGGTGACGCTCTCGTACCACATGGGGCTTCCGTTCCGCTACGCGATCGTCAGCTCCTCCTTCAACTACGCGGTGATGGCCCTCCTGGTGTGGGTCTCGTGCCGGCTCAATGCGCGCCTGCGGCTCTGGAGTCGCCCACCCTCGCATGCACTCGCCGCGTACCTCGCGCTCGGCATCGTCGGAATGGCGATCTGGTGTTCCTGCTTTCTCCTGGCGATGCGAGCGTCGGTCGGTCCGAACTTCTGGGAGATCGTCTTTGCGAGCACCTGGATGTTCCAGTTGCTGGCCGCAACGTTCACGTACTTTGCTGCATTCGCCCTTGGACTCGTGGTGCAGACCTTCGATCGGGAACACGAGAGTCGCGAACGCGAGGCCAGGCTCGAAGCGGCGGCCCATGCTGCCGAAATCGATGCGATCAAGGGACAGCTTCGACCGCATTTCCTGTTGAACTCACTCAACTCGATCCTGTCGCTGATCGACGACGAGCCAGCCGAAGCGCGGCGCATGATCGGCCGGCTCGCGTCGCTTCTGCACACGGTCTTCGATGGACTCGACGAGCCGTTCGTGCCGCTCGAGCGTGAGCTCGCGATGGTGCGCGACTACCTCGAGGTCGAGCGCATTCGATTTGGCGATCGACTTCATTTCACCGTGGACGCCGACTCTTCGGCTGCACAGGCCCTGGTGCCGCCGCTGCTCCTGCAGCCGCTCGTCGAGAACGCCGTGCGGCATGGCATCGAGCCGAGCGCTGCGCCAGGCACGTTGCGCGTGCGGGCGCAGGTCGAACGGGGAAGGCTGCAGATCCGTATCGCCAATACAGTGAACGGGACAAACGGACGTGGCGGGACCGGCCGCGGCCTCGAGTTGACACGCCACAGACTCCGCAGCATATACGGCGATGATCGGGTCGCCTTCACAGCCGGCCCACAGACGGGCGGGTTCGAGGCCAGCCTCGACCTGCCGATGGCTCCCGATCGTGTCTGATCGCATCCGTCTCATCGTGGCCGATGACGAGCCGCTCGCCCGTCGTCTCATCAGGAAGTACACAACAGGGTGTGCCGGAGTCGAGATCGTCTGCGAATGTTCGGACACGACGACGCTCGCCACCGCGCTCATGGACGTCCCGGCTGAAGCAGCACTCGTCGACGTACGGATGCCCGGCGAAGATCTCTTCGATGTGCTGGCGCACGTCGGCCAGCAGCATGCGCTCCCGGCTATCGTCTTTGCCACCGCTTACGACCGCTACGCCGTTCGCGCGTTCGATCTGAACGCTGTGGACTACCTGGTGAAGCCGTTCACGGCCTCCCGCTTCGAGGCCGCGATCGCGCGCCTGAGGGAACGCGGTGCCGCCACCGCAACGGAGGGCGTTCCCAGGCTCCTTCGTGATCTGGGACGACGGCCGGATCGACTGCTTGTCCCCGATGGTCAGCGCATGGTGCCGCTGGCGCTGACGCGTATCGTGTGGATTCGCGCCGAGGGCGACTATGCGCGCATCCACGCCGACGGCAAGACCTACCTGGTGTATCGCACCCTCAACGACCTCGAGATGCGACTCGACCCCTCGCAGTTCCTGCGCATTCACCGGTCCGCGATCGTCCGGCTCGATCAGATCGCCGAGGTGCAGCTGGCCGGCAGCAGCCGGTATCGGGTCACGATGCTCGACGGCACGACGCTGGTCGTCAGCCGCAGCCGCGCCGCCAGCCTGAAAGGCTTGATCCTGTAGCCCCGTTCACCGTTTTGTAACCGCCGGTTTCCGCACCCTCTCAGATCGGCGCACGCTGGCGCGGCATACGCCTTGCCACCTTCAATCCATCGGACAGATCTATGTCAGATCAGAATGTGCAAGGCCCGAAGTGCCCGAGCTGCGCGGCACCTGTTGCCAGCGTGGCGAGCGTTTGCTGGACGTGCGGATACGAGCTTGGCGTGAACGAGACGTCCCAGGCGTCACAGCCTCAGGAGCAGGATCAGATCCCCCTCGTGGACTGGAAAGCGTCGGACGAAGCCGTGCCGGCGTTGCCACCACTGACGGTACAGGCTCGCGAAGCGGTGCCGGCAAAGCAGGGGAGATCGTGGTCGCTGGCGCTCATCGGCGGTGCGGGCGTCGCCGCCTGTGTGCTGGCGATGGTCGTGGTGCAATCGCTGCGTCCCGTCGCCTCGGAGCAGCCGATCGAAGCCGTGCGACCGGCAACGCCTGCGCCCGTCGCCGCCGCGCCGGTCGTGGAGTCCGCACCGGCGCCGACGTGGGTTGGCAACCGTCAGGCGACGTGGGCGAACGATGGATCGAAGACGGTCTCGTTCGAGCTGAAAGCCGCGAACGATGTCACGGTATGGATGGCGCGTGTGCGGCCGCTGCTCGTCGTTCGCTGCTTGTATCGCACGACGGAAGTCTTCGTCTCGATCAAGTCCGCGGCAAGCATAGAAGAGCAGGCCGGCAGCCACACCATACGCCTTCAGATCGACGATGACCCGGAGCTCGTGCAGCAGTGGTCGGATTCCGTCACGGGCCAGGAGTTGTTCGCGCCGGCCAGCGTCGAGCTCGTGCGGCGGCTGGCGAGCGCAGAGCAGCTGCATTTCAGCTTCACGCCCTACAACGCCAACCCGGTGACCGCTGAATTCTCAGTGCAGGGATTCGAAAAGCTCGCCGCGCTTGTCAGCAGCACCTGCGGCTGGAAGCTCGATGATTCGCGTCAGCGAACCTCGATCTCCATGATCAGGCCGTCCTCGGTGCCCAGCCGAACCAGGTGATGTGAATCACCGGCAGGGACGAGCACCCACTGCCCCGGACGATCCATCTGCTTGAGACCGACCGGCGCCGGGGCATTGGCCTTCGCCTTCTCGTCCGGTCCCTCTGACATCACTTTTCCGCTGAGAAGCATGACGATCGTCGGCACGGCGTGCGTGTGCGACGACTGCGTCGTGCCCTTCACCAGCCCGATGTTGTAGACGCGAAACGAACGCGACTCTTTCGCCAGCGTCGTGCCCGCCCCCGTGACCGCTCCCGTCGTCGACCATCCACTGGTCTTCAGGTTCTCAACAGCGAACAGGTTGTACGCCGTCGTCCCCGTGGTTTCGAGTCGATGGACGATCGGCTTGCCGTTGTAATCGTTGGTCTCGACGTGGCCGAGCGGCCGGCGCGGGCGAGTCGCACTCCACGGCTGTCCGGGGGTCTGCATCCGCGTGTCGGTGCCGTTCGTCATGGAGACCGTGACGATGTCCAGGTTGTGCGAGTGCTCCAGCGTGGTTTCACCCGGCGGCACGTTGACGTCGAGGATCCTGAACTGGCTGTTCTCGAACGTCGTGCGATGGTGCGGTTCCTTGTTGGCTGGAACGGGCACCTGCGCACTGACGACGGTTGTGACGGAAAGGAAGAGAGCGGCCACGCGCAATGAGGTCATGGCCATCGATGATAGTCGACGCCTCTACTGACTTGACGAGCTACTTTCTCAAAATATATAGTCCCGCCACATATGGCCTCGAATACGGAACTCAAGCGCGGCAGCGCGGAACTGATGATCCTCGCCAGTCTCGAAGAGCGCGACCGGCATGGCTATGAGATCGCCAAGCTGATCGACGACCGTT
The DNA here is from genome assembly GCA_025924295.1 of Vicinamibacteria bacterium. Lineage (GTDB taxonomy): Bacteria > Acidobacteriota > Vicinamibacteria > Vicinamibacterales > UBA2999 > Gp6-AA40. The sequence continues at coordinate 3,293 of JAICEG010000117.1, read as the reverse complement.
CCGGCGGGAAGCTGCGGTTCCATGTCGCGTCGCTCTACCCGATGCTCTACCGCATGGAGCGGCGCGACTGGATCGAAGGGAAGTGGATTGAAAAGGCGGGGCAGCGGCGTCGCCGCTACTACCGGCTGACGCCGGCCGGCCGCAAGGTGCTGATCGCACAACGCAGCGACTGGCATGCGCTGCTCACCGCCTTTCGTCGCGTCGCTGGATTCGATCCAGTTGCGTGAATGCCAAAGCCATGGACTTCCGTCAATACGTATGCGAGCAGTTGCCGTCGCTGCTGACACCGCGCGAACCAGAGATCCTCGAAGAGCTCGCGCAGCACCTCGAAGACCTCTACCGGGAAGGACGAAGCATCGGTCTCGACCACGATGCGGCGCTGGTTCGTGCGACTCGAGCGCTCACGGCATCGGCACAGACCGCCACGGACATTCGATCGTCGAGTCGCGCTCCAGCCGAGCGGCTGCTGGACCGCGTGCATGCGGCACTCGACGAGCCCGTCGCCAGCCAGCCGTCGACGTTCGCCTTCATCGCGGATCTCCGGCGCGATCTCCGCCACGGATTGCGGTCGCTGCTTCACGCTCCCGGCTTCACTGCCGTTGTCGTGATCACGTTGGCCCTCGGCATCGGCGCCACGTCGGTGATATTCAGCGCCATCGACGCCGTGCTCCTGCGAGACGCTCCGGTTGCCGACCCCGATCGTGTCGTCAGCGTGTACATCCAGTACGCAGCGCGCGCCACGACCAACCCGGCTGCTGGCCCTCAGTTCGGCGGCGCTTCCTATCTCGACTACAGCGATCTGCGAGCCAGCAGTGCGCTTGCGGACCTGGCTGCCCTGGGCAACACAGAGGTCTCACTCGACGCTGCAGATGGCGTCGAGCGGATCGAGGCGCAGATCGTGAGCGGCAACTACTTCGACATGCTCGGTGTTCGTCCCGCGATCGGCCGGACGCTCACGCCGGCCGACGACGTGCGCGGTTCGCCCGTTCGAGTGGTCGTGATCTCGTATCGGCTGTGGCAGGAGCGTTTTGGCGCGGACGCCGATCTCGTCGGTCGATCGATCACGGTGAACGGCAACTCGTACGACTTGATTGGCGTTGCGCCGCGTGGATTCAGAGGGGCGCTGCTCGGTGATGCCTCCGATGCCTGGCTGCCGATGGCGTTGCAAGAAGAAATCCGGCCACCATCGGCTGGGCCACTGCGGCGTCGTCTCGGAGGGCTGAGCATGCTTGGCGCCAGGGACGTCAGGTGGCTGAGCATGATTGGGCGGCTGCGCGAAGGGCAGTCGGTCACTGAAGCGTCAGCCGCACTCGACGTCGTTGGCCAGCGGCTCGCCGCCGCCTATCCCGATGCGAACCGCGACAAGACCGCAACCGCGGTCGCGCTCGGCACCGGGCCTGGTGTTCGCACACGGACGCGGCCTGTACTCGTGCTGCTCGCGACGGCGGTCGCGCTCGTACTGATGATTGCCTGCGCCAATGTGGCCGGCTTGATGCTCACCCGCGCGTCCGGCCGCCAGCGGGAAGTGGCCGTTCGGATGGCGTTGGGTGCCAGCCGCGGGCAGCTTCTTCGACAGTGGCTGACCGAAGCCGTCATGCTCGGCCTGGCTGGTTCCGCAGCGGGACTCCTCCTTGCGGTGTGGACTCCATCGATCCTGCGCGGGCTCGGTATTCCGGAGAGCGTCGATCTGAGTGTCAATGTGAACGTGTTGGCCTTCACGCTGGCAGTTGGCGTGACATCTGGCCTGGTGTTCGGCATCGCTCCTGTCCTTCAATTCGTGCGAAAGGACGCGCTCTCGGGACTTCGCGACGAAGGCGGAGGTGTGGTTGGCAGCAGCGCTGCGCGCCTGCGGAGCGCGTTCGTCGTCGTACAGGTCGCACTGAGCCTCGTGCTGATGGTCGGAGCCGGGCTCTTTGTTCGTACGCTGATGCAGGCGTATGCCGTGGACCTGGGTTACAGCGTCGATCGTATGTTGATTGTCGATCTCCCACCGAATGAGGGTTACACGCAGGAGTCGGGGCTGGCGCTGTACGAGGAACTACTGACGCGCGTCAGCGCCCTGCCCGGCGTGACGGCGGCCGGTGCGGCACGTGTCACGGTCCTCACTGGTAATAATCGGACCGTCGGTGTCAGCACTGACGGGCAGCCACTCCGCGACGATCGCAGCAACGTGATGCCGGTCAGAGTCAACGTCGTGAGCCGGGGTTATCTGGACGCGATGGGCATTCGGCTTCTCGCCGGGCGGCAGTTCGACGAGACCGACGTCCCGTCCTCTCCGCGCGTGGTGATCATCGGCCGCGCCCTTGGCGAGCAGTTGTGGCCCGGGGCCGACCCCGTCGGGCGTGTGATGCTCTGGGAGGATGGCCCGCTGCGGGTGATCGGAGTGGTTCCGGACACCGTGTATCTGCGATCGACGGAGCGCGAGCCGAGGCCCTTCTTCTATCTACTGCTCTCGCAGAACTACGAGAACGGGGTGTCGCTTCATATCCGCACCGCGGGCGATCCGCTGTCGCTCATCAACGCGGTCCGTCAGGTGACACGATCGCTCGATCCGAAGCTCGCGCTGACGCGACCTCGCCGGCTCGCGGACGACTTCCAGAGCTCCGTTGAAACAGAACGACTTCTGGCGAGGCTGTCGACGCTGCTCAGCGGTGTGGCGCTGCTGCTCGCCGCGGTGGGCCTCTATGGGGTGATGGCTTACACCGTGAGACAGCGGACACGTGAAGTCGGGCTTCGTCTCGCTCTCGGAGCCACTCCAGGGCTGATCATGCAGCTGATCGTCGGGCGCGGTGCGCGTCTCGTCGCGATCGGCGTCGGCCTGGGATTACTCGGCGCGGCGGCGAGCGTGCGACTCGTGCGTGCCCAGTTGTTTGGTGTCGAGCCCTCTGATCCTGTGACGTGGCTGGGAGTGTGCGCGCTCCTCCTCGTGGTTGGACTCATCGCGTGCGGCATTCCCGCGCGCCGGGCGATGAAGCTGGCGCCGGCGTCGGTGCTGCGAGAGCTTTAGCCACGAAGCTCACGAAGAGTTGTAGCCACGAAGGTCACGAAGACACGGACGATCTAAACGCGGAGATCGCAGGGATCGCGGGGAGGCCAGTCGTGCAGGCGCGCTACGCGCGCGTGGCATTGATCGCCGCACGATTCACACACGCACTCAGATGGCAGTGTGCGTGTGTGATCGGCGGCAGATCAATGCATGTCGCCGGCCGAGGCCGGCGCTGCGCGACTGGCGTCCCTGCGATCCCAGCGATCCCCGCGTTGTAACAATTCTTCGTGATCGTCGTGGCCTTCGT
>JAICEG010000116.1 GCA_025924295.1 Vicinamibacteria bacterium | reverse complement strand
CGTCCCGAATCGGCGTATCGCCAGTGCCCCAGGCGGTGTTGTCACCCTGGTTCTTCTTCCGATCTTTGATGTGCAGGTTCGTGATGCTCGCGTGGTGCTCGCGCAGGTAACCCACGGCATCGTAGTTGGCGGCGGTGAAGTGGCCGATGTCGAGATTGATCTTGAAGTAGCTCGACATCTTCAACGCCGCGGCAAAGCTCTCGGTGGTCGCGAACTCGTTCGGGTCGCTCGTGTTCGAGTGATTGTGCATCGCGACGACCATCCGATGTTTGTCTGCAATCGGGGCCATGCGGCGGGCCGCCTCGAGCGTCGCCGACGCCGTGATGATTTCCGCGCCAAGCGCCTTCGCGATCTCGAAGCCGCGATCGATCTCCTCGCTGGTGAAGCTACCGTTGGGGCTGTAGTTGAAGGCGTAGAGCGTCATGCCGGCCGACTCGAACTTCTTCCGGATTGCCCGGAAGTGATCGAGCGGCGTCTCGAGCCGCCACGTTCGCAGTGCTTCGCGATCGCGCTGCACCTGTTCAGGCGGTGCACCGCGGCCACCCGCGGATACCGGCTCGATCTGCGGTGCCCACAACTCGCACTCCGTGAGCCCGCACGCCTTCATCGCTCCAATGATGGGTTCGACAAGGTCGCCGCCGGGCGGGCGCATCAACTCGCGGAACGAAAACGTCTGGACGCCCAGGCGCACCCCTGAGATCGTCTGGGCGCGGGCGAGGCCTGGCAACGCAACCGCGGAGAGCGTCAGAGCTCCGAACTCACGTCGAGTCAGCATGGTCGTGGCCTCATCGCGTCAATACAGGGCGAAGGAGAAGAGACGATCGCCGGCGGCGACGAGCACGTGCTGTCTACCGTCGACCAGATAGGTCTGCGGTGCATTCGAGACATTTCCTACGCGCGCATGCCAGAGGGGAGCGCCTTTGGCTGCATCGAACGCGATGAAGTTCCCAGAGACATCCCCACCAAACAGCAGCTGGCCGGCGGTGACGAGCAGACCCGGGCCGCCGCGTCCCTCGTTCGTTGCCGTGCGGAACTTGTGCCGCCAGACCGTCTTGCCTGTCTTGTAGTCGATCGCAGTGATGTAGCTCCCGACGCCGCCGACCGCCATCTCGTCCTTTCCGCCGAGGCCCATTGCACCGCGCGGATCGAGCTCGGTCAGGTAGTACATCGCGTAGTTCTCGGCGGTCGGCACGTACAGAAGGCCGGTGTCGGGACTGAAGGCTTGCGGCGGCCAGTTGGTGGCGCCGCCGTTGTTCGAGGAGACGAGCGCGCCGCCGACGTGGTGATCCTTCTCGGGAATGCGGACTGGCTGTCCCTTGGCGTTGAGGCCGCTCGCCCAGTTCACCGTATCGGAGAAACGGCTCGTGACGAGGCGCTCGCCAGTCACACGGTCGAGCGTGAAGTAATAGCCGTTGCGGCTGGCCGTGACGACGAGTTTGCGACGACGTCCGCCGATCTCGCCATCAACGAGCACCGGAGTCTGCGCTGAATCCCAGTCGTGTGTGTCGTGCGGCGAGGTCTGGAAGTACCACGCCATCTTCCCGGTGTCGACATGCACCGCGACGATCGAACAGGTGAAGAGGTTGTCGCCATATCCGCGCGGGGCAGAGGTGTAGGCGGGCGTGGGATTGCCGGTGCCAAAGATGTAGAGACGAGTCTCTGGATCGTAGGCGCCCGGCAGCCACGGATGTCCGCCGCCGTTGCGCGCGGCATCGAGGTCCTTCCACGTTTCGAGGCCGGGATCGCCGTGGTTCATCGGCACGGAATAGAACGTCCACTGCAGGTCTCCTGTTTCGGGATCGAAGGACTGCAGGTAGCCGGGCGAATCGAGATCGTTGCCGGTTCCGACAATCACGTGGTTGTCGACGACAACCGGTGCTGACGTCAGGAAGTACTGCTGGTTGAAGTTCGCGATCTCCTTGTGCCAGCGCTTCCTGCCCGTGCGCGCATCGAGCGAGATGAGGTAGTCGTCCGGCGTGACGAAGAACAGGTAGTTGCGCCACATGGCCGCGCCGCGATTGCCGATGTGAGTGCCACCGCGCGTGCGCCAGAAGAACCGCCAGAGCAGGTGACCGTCCTGCGCGTCGAGCGCCCAGACGTTGTCCGGCGCGGTGACATAGAGCACCCCGTTGACGGCGAGCACCGAGCCTTTGATGTTGGTCGCACCGACGAACTCGTTGTCGCCGACGCCGTCCTCGATCACGTCGGCCGGGGCAGGCCCGAAGGGCAAGGCGACTGCCGAACCACCGGGGCCGGCGGTGACCGCGGTCGTCCATGCCAGCCCGAGGTTCTTCACGTTGGCCTGGTTGATTTGCTTCAGGGCGCTGAAGCGCCGGCCCGAGTGGTCGCCGGAGTAGGTGGGCCAGGAATCGGACAGCGGCTTCAGGATCTCGGCAGGGTCGAGGCCTGTCTGCTGTGCCGAGAGCGTGACGGTGGCCGTCAGCGCAAGAGCTATGGCAGCTCGCTTCATTTCAAGGTACTCAGGTAAGCCGTCACGTTATGAATGTCTTCGTCCCGGTAGGTCTTCAGCAGATCGCGATGCGGTTGCAGCGGATCGGCGATGGTCACCTGGGCGCCACGTCCGACTCGAAACGATCGCCGCGTGCCATCGGTCATTTTGAGCGCCACCGCGAAGTCGTCCACGCGATCGAGCTGTCCTTCGATCTTCTCTCCCGATGGCAGTGTCACCGTTGCCGTCGGAGGCCTGGCACGAACCGGCCGTGGGGCCCCTCGCCCAACGACGCTGCCCGGCATCAGCCAGCTTTGTTGCAGCAGGCGGGGATCGGCGATGCGGGTGGCGACACCCTGCAGATCGCCGGTCGTCGAGTGACATGCGACGCACTTCGAAGCAAAGAACTTCCCGCCGGCGGCGGCATCGCCGACGAGGATTGACGCGGGGCGATCGCGCGAGGGGTCGTAGCCCGCGACAGTGAAGCTGTGCATGAACACCGCGATGTCCGCGATCTGTTCTGGGGTCATCGCGAACGCCGGCATGCCGCGATCGGGACGGCCGGCGCGGACCACCGGGCCGATCAGTTCGCCGTTCTTGTCGTCGAGGACCAGCGACGAGCGCAAAAGGCTCGGGCCACCATCGCCGCCGCGAATGTCAGCGCCATGGCAGAACGCACAGTTGGCGCTGAACGCCGCTCGGCCGCGCTCGACCGCCGCTCGATCGTCGATCGTACGCTGCGGGTAAGCGCCGATCCCGATGCCTCCGATTCGGCCGCGGCCCGACGGCGCCGGCGTCTGCTGCGGCTGCTGCGCAGTGACGGTGAGCGCGAGCAGTGAAAGCACTGCCGCGACAGCGACTGTCCGCGTGGCGGTCATCATCTCTATCGAAAAATCGCCTTGATGATATCGTTTGCAGGCCACATCCGATCAAGCCGAAACCGGACGAGCGCGCGCATCGGCCGACAGAGTAACATCAGTCAATGCGTTATCTGGTCACCGCTCGCGTCAAGCCGGGCCGCCGGGGGGCACTCGATCGAGCCATCCGCGAGGAGACGCTTGGCGCGGGTTCCGTTGCCGGCGACGAATACCTGCATGACATGGCGCAGGCGCGCCAGTTGCCCGACGGCTCTGTCAAGTGGGTAGAGACCTGCTTCTGCGCCACGCCGCTCGATGAGGAACGGCCCTACTGGGAGGCCTACTTCGACCTGCTGTCCATCAAGGATGCCCACGCGCGCAGTCGATGCCGGCATGAGAACGGTACCGAGTACTGGGCTTGTTCGACATGCGACTGCACGGAGAAGCTGGAAGCCAGGTTGAAAGAGAAGGGCGAACCCTTCTGCAAGTAGGGACGCTGCGTCCTACCGACCCACGACGATCTCGATATCGCGAATCGTCTCGCCGGGCGACACACTGATCCGATTCATCGGAAGCACGCGGCCGTTGCGCGTGACGCGCTTGATCGCCAGGCCGTGCTGAAGTCCCTCGAGCCCGAACTCGTATTCGCCGATGGTGTTTGGCAACGTGAAGCGTCCGTCCGCATCAATCGACGATTGCGGAACCGGATAGAGCGCTGACACTCGGAGAAGTTTCTGCTCGGCAACGACTGAAGTGGCTCGTCCGGATGGCGGTACGCTGCCTTGATAGACGATGCGGCCGGAGATCAGGCCGGGTCGATCGACGAGAATCCGGACATCCTCGACCGAATCGACGCTGACTTCTATCGATGCGATGCCGAACAAGGTTCCCTGATCGGACTCTGCGCGGGCGAGCAATGTCAGTGGTCCCGGCGGCACGGTACCCAGCGTGAAAATCCCACTCGGGTCTGAAACCAGCCAGACCCCCGACCGCGTGCCCGCTGGGTCGCCGAAGTCGATGCTGATCCCTTCTATCGCAATACCCACAGGCCATGACACGCGCCCCGCCACCGCGAAATGTTGCGAGGGGGTCAGCCAGATATCGATGCCTTCGGCGCTCACGCCTTCGAGGAGCGTCACGGCAGTACCTGGTTCCTGGTCGGTGACGCCGGGATACCAGGACGTGTGTGCAGTGGCTGACGCGGCGGCGGCGGCTTTGCGCGCGGCCTGGCCAGCTTCAGTGTCGTCGAATGGTTTGGTCGGCACCGCGACACTGCCTGCGCCAACGAGATACTCCCCGGGTGGGAGTCCCCTGATCTCATAGCGACCGTCGGATTGACTTGTGGTCTGGACTTCGAACAGCGGCTGGCGCCGAGTCCCCGAGCCGACAGCGGCGACGACCCGTACGTTAGCGGCAGCGCTGCCGTCAGGGCGGATGATTCGACCGGCGATACTCGCCGCACGACGGACCAGGACCTGCACATCGACCGGTGCATCTAATCCGACATCGACGACTGGACCGGCGCTCAGTGCTCCAGCAGACCCGGTGCTGACGGAACTCAGCTGCCTGCTCGTGTAGCCAGCCTTGGACGCCAGGAGCCTGTACCGGCCGGGGGGCAACTGCGCAAAACTGAAAGCGCCCCTGCTGTCGCTCTTCGTCGTGCGAGCCGGGAATCCGGGTTCGTCCACTCGCGCGAGCGTCACTGAAGCGTCCGCGATCAGCTCGGCATAGGCCGTCACGATCTGGCCGGTGATGCGTCCCGTATCTGAACCGGACGGTGATTGCGCGTGTACCGTCCACGCGACGGAAAGGGCGACAGCAATACCGAACACTGCCACGCGCATCGGGTTCGATCTTACCGCTGCGACGGCCGCTGATGACCGTCCTGACTAACGGCTCACCCGCGGCAGGAAGAACGGACTGAACTGCGGGGCCGGCGGCAGCGCGATGTCGATGTGTTTCGCGTCGACGTCTTCGAGCAGAAGCACGCTGGCTGCAAATTCGGCGTCGGCCACGTCCGGGTACCACGTCCAGTCGAGATCGGGAGGTGCGTCTCTGGGAAGCGCCGCAACCAGGAATTCGCCCGGCGGTAAACCCTCGATCCGGTAACGGCCATCGTATCCACTCGATGTGATCGTCTCCGGCAGCAGCGTGACCCCCTCCTCAGTCCGGTGTCCGACAGCGACCTGTACATGCGGCACACCACGGCCGTCCGAGAGGATGATACGTCCCGTGATTGCCGCGGTCGGGCGCAGCACGACGTTCAGATCGGCGTGCGCCCCCCGTCCGAGATCGACTTCCGGTCCCGTGTCGAAGCGTGGTGTGTACTCGCGGCTCCCCGCGCCAACGCGCCTGCTGGTGTACCCCCATCTCCATGCGGCGAGCCGATAACGCCCTTCCTCGAGGTGCTTGAAGACGAAGGCGCCGTCGTGGTCGGAGCCGGTGAACCACGTCTCCACTCGGAGTCCATCGTCATTGATCCTCGCCAGCATGACCGTCGCATGAGCGACGAGCTTCGCATACGAGGTGACGATGTGGCCGGTGATGCGTCCGCCGTCGAACGACGACGGAGAGTAGACCTGCGCCGTGGTCGTAATCGCGAGCGACAGGAGAGCGGCCAGGACCGAAAGCGCCAGGCGCATCCGTCAGCCATTGTACTGGGGGGCGAAAGGGGTCAGACCCCTTGAGTGGATCGATATCACGGGGTCTGCCCCCTTTCGCCCCCGTTGATAATGACTGGGATGCGTGTTGTGGTCGGGCTCCTCGTCCTGGTGCTTGCTGTGCTGGCTGGCTTTGCGCCGATCGACCCATACGTGGTCGAGCGCTGGTACTCCACGGGAATCTATCCGTTTGTTCAGCAGGTCATGACGCCGGTCTCGAACCTGGTGCCGTTCGCGGTACTCGATGTGCTCGCAGTTGCGGCGTTCCTCGCGGTGATCGTCGTGCTCGTGCGAGCCATCCTCCTGGCCCGGCGGAAGAGATCGTGGAAACCGATCCTCGCCACCGGCGCACGACTGGTCACAGCGAGTGCCGTTGTGTATCTCGTGTTCCTTGCGGTCTGGGGTCTCAACTATCGGCGGGTGTCGATGACCGAGCGCCTGGTGCTCGATCGCAGCGCAGCCTCGTCACAGACGATCCTCGAGCTGGGTCGTATTTCTGTCGAGCAATTGAACAAGCTGCATGCCGCGGCCCACGCGGAAGGATGGCGCACATCGCCGTGGCGGGAGCATCGGATGCGCAACGCGTTCTCGGCAGTGCTGCTGCGGCTCTCTGACGCAGCGCCCGCCGAGCCCGGACGGATGAAGTCATCGATCTTCGGTCCGTACTTCCGGTGGACGAGTGTCGATGGCATGGTCAACCCGTTCGGCCTCGAAGCCCTGGCCAATCCCGATCTGTTGCCGTTCGAGCTCCCATTCGTGGCGGCGCACGAGTGGGCGCACCTGGCTGGATACGCGGACGAGTCGGAGGCGAGCTTCGTCGGCTTCCTCACCTGTATTCGCGCCGCGCCGCCGTCGGCCTACAGCGGCTGGCTGTTCCTGTATTGGCAAATCAACGCTGAAGTCGGCACAGGCGATCGACGACAACTGGCGTCGATGCTTGCCGAAGGCCCGCGCCGTGACATCGCGGCGATCGCCGAACGCATGCGCAAAGGACAAGTGCCGTTGCTGCGCGATGCGGGCTGGCGGGTGTACGACCAGTACCTCAAGGCGAATCGAGTCGAGGAAGGCGTCAGGAGTTACGGCATGGTACTGACGCTTCTCGCGCGAGCACGCTTCGAAGAGGGCTGGCTTCCCGTCAGACACGTCACGACCGAATGATCCGCCCGGCAGCAGCCCGGCGCAGTCGATCCTGCACGGCTGCCCAGAGCCCGTGATTCGAGAACCCGCGAACGAGGATCACATCTGTTCCTGCGGCATCGAGCTCGCGCAGGGTGGAGTAGAGGCGTGCCGCTACCATCTCCGCCGCGTCCTGGCGCCCAATCAGGCGTAACCGAACCCGCGGATCAGAAGCGAGAGACGTGAGCGCGTTGCGGTCCTCGTCCGCCGCGATGACGCCGACAGATTGTCCCGCTGCCAGTGCCGCGGTCGCCGCCGCGATGAGCGGCGGCAGAACGGCGCCCACGTGGCTCTCGAACAGCGTCAACTCGGCACGGGGTGAGTAGTGTTTCTCCAGCATGCCCGGAGACGGCATCGACGTGCCCTCGCGCGCGCGTTCCCCAGTCACGACTTCTGCCGCCATGACGCGTTCAATCACCTGCTGCAGCATCTCGATCGTGACGGCACCCGGCCGCAGGATCGTGGGTGGGTCTCTCGTGAGGTCCAGCACGGTGGATTCCACTCCGATCGTCGTCGGCCCCCCGTCGACGATGAGATCGATGCGACCATCGAGGTCGGCAAGAACGTGTGAGGCCCGTGTCGGGCTGGGCCGTGAGAAGAGATTGGCGCTTGGCGCCGCGATTGGGATCGCGGCCGCAGCCATCAGGGCGCGCGCCACTGGATGTACCGGCACGCGGACTGCGACACTGGGCAGGCCAGCGGTGACTTCGTCAGGCACCTGCCCTGAGCGCGTCAGCACGAGCGTCAGCGGTCCCGGCCAGAAGTGCTGCCCCAGGACACGCGCTTGTTCGGGAACGCGCATGACCAGCGGTGCGAGCGAGTCGATCGAGCCCACGTGCACGATGAGTGGATCGTTGGCAGGGCGTTGCTTCGCGGCGAAGAGCCTCAGCACAGCTGGCCGGTTGAGCGCGTTCACGCCGAGGCCGTAGACGGTCTCGGTCGGGAAGGCCACCAGCCCGCCATCTCGAAGACACGCCGCGGCACGAGCGATTGCGGCAGGGTCCGGGCGGTCGGCCGCGACGCGGATGACATCGGTCACGGATACATCGTAGTGCGAGGGCGCGAATCAGTACACTTGGAGCTCATGTTCGAAGCCGCTGAAGTCGGTCGAAAACTCGCCAAGAGCGACTACAAGGCACAGGTGCCGGCACTGCGATCGGCGCTGCTCGCTGTGCAGCAGGAGCTCCGGCAGGCCTCGTTTCCCGTGATCGTCCTGTTTGCCGGCGTCGACACGGCCGGCAAGGGAGAGACGGTCAACCTGCTCAACGAGTGGATGGATCCGCGCTGGATCGTCACGCGCGGCTACACCGAGCCCTCGAGCGAAGAACGAGAGCGGCCGCGACTCTGGCGTTATTGGCGCGACCTGCCGCCTCGCGGCCGGATCGCGATGTTCCTCAGCGCCTGGTACTCCTCGCCGATCACCAACCGTGTGGCAGGCCGCATCAGCACTGCCCAGTTCGACTCGCTGCTCGATCAGGTAGCCACATTCGAGCGGGCGTTGACCGACGATGGTGCAGTCATCGTGAAGTTCTGGATGCACCTGAGCAAAGCCGCTCAGAAGAAGCGGTTGAAGGAGCTCGAGAAAGATCCGCTGCAACGCTGGCGCGTGACGAAGACGCAGTGGAAGCACTGGGCGATGTTCAACAAGTTCGTGTCTGCCGCCGATCGTTCGATTCGCCGCACCAGCACCGACCAGGCGCCGTGGCTCATCGTCGAAGGCGAAGACGAACGGTACCGCACCGTCGTCGTGGCAACGGAACTGCTCAACGCGATTCGCCGGGGGCTCGAGCGCAACGGCCGTCCCGCGCAATCGTCACGAAGCGCTCGACAGAAGCGGCAGAAGGGAAGCCACGCCACCGCCCTCGAGCGCGTGGAACAGCAGTTCAACGTGCTCGACAATCTCGATCTCAGTCAGAAGCTCAGTGACGAGGAGTTCGAGAAGGAGTTGGCGAAGCAGCAGTCACGCCTGAACGCGCTGCAACGACGGGCTGGCAAACGAGGCGTCTCGACCATCATCGTGTTCGAGGGCTGGGACGCAGCAGGGAAGGGTGGTGCGATTCGGAGGGTGACGGCCAGCCTTGATGCGAGAGACTACCAGGTGATTCCGATTGCCGCCCCGACCGATGAAGAACGCTCACGCCACTACCTGTGGCGATTCTGGCGGCACCTGTCGCGAGCGGGGCGCCTCACGATCTTCGATCGAAGCTGGTACGGCCGCGTGCTCGTGGAACGTGTCGAGGGATTTGCAACCGAGGCTGAGTACATGCGCGCCTATGGCGAGATCAACCACTTCGAGGAGCAGCTCGTCAGCAACGGCATTCTCTTGATGAAGTTCTGGATTCACATCAGCCAGGCCGAACAGCTCAGGCGGTTTCGCGATCGCACGCGTACCAGCTACAAGCGATGGAAGATCACCGACGAGGACTGGCGCAATCGCAAGCAGTGGCCGGAGTACACAACCGCGGTGAACGACATGGTTGCGCGGACGAGCACGAAGATCGCGCCCTGGGCACTCATCGAAGGCGACGACAAGAACTTCGCGCGAGTCAAGGTGCTCCGGACGCTCGTCGAGCGCCTCGAGCGCCGGCTCAAGAGATAGCCGGGTCCGGCTGAAGCCGGACACTACAGCTCCACCGTCAGCGCGGGATATGACGGCTGAGGGTCTGCATCCACTCGGGGACTGGAGTGGACGCCTCCACCGGGCCTCCGTTCAATACGAGGTCGGCACCGTTCAAACGCTTTCCGTAGAACCGCTGGTTGGCGTCGAGGTCGGCGCGCACAGTGCTGCCGTTGACGGTCACGCCGGCAAACAGACCGCGCGCGCGCGAATAGCTGAGGATCTCCGCCCGCAGTTGCAGATCGGTGTTGGCCTGAGCATCACGTCCAACCGGGCCCGCGGCGACGGCGGCATCGGCGCCGAACTTGAACTGGTTGCGGACGAATTGTTCCAGGCCACGCCGGTTCATGATCACGAGGACCAGGTCGGCTGCCTCGCCCCCAATCTGCAAGCCAATGCTTCCGCCCGTCAGGGTCATGAACGTCGGCGCCGACCAGCCCCCTTCCGTGCGGGCGCTCAGGATGCCGCGCCCGCGCATGCCGCCGAAGATGAACCCTCCCTTCAGCGTGCCCGGAAAGATGGCAATGCCCTCAGCCTTGCCGGCGATGGAAGCGGGGATCGCGGTGTCGGAGGTCGTCATCACCTCGTTCAGCACCGTGATGGACTCACGGATTCGGCTGGCCTCTTCTGAGGTCGGTCCTTCCTGTGCCCGCGCGGAGATAGAGAGCGTCAGGACGGGTATTAGTAGCAGCGGCAGCCAGAGGCGCGTCGTGTGCATGGAACCATGATAGCGACGATTGGCGTGGCTGAGCCTTGCACGCGGGGGGCGCCTGTCAAGGGTCGCGCGGGCTCTCAGCCCCGATTCGAGCATGCCGGGTTTTCGATGCGCGGTCCGGTAAGATACTCCCGTCCTGATGGCTGACGAGGACCTGTCGAACACCACGATTCGGCGCTTCGACCTGACGCGCCTGATTGCCCGCGGCGGGATGGGTGAAGTCTACCTCGCAAAAGACGCCGTCCTGGGCCGGGACCTGGCCCTCAAGATTCTTCGCCAGGATGTCACCCGCGATTCCGATCGCCTCGAGCGCTTCGTACTGGAGGCGCGTGCGGCATCGGCGCTCAATCATCCGCATCTGATCGCCATCTACGACATCGGTGAGAGCTCACCGAAACGGAATGGGACGCCGGTCGGTCCGCCCGTGCTCTACATCGCGATGGAACTGGTCGCTGGTGAGACGATGCGCGCCTCGCTCGATGCCGGTCGGCTCGATCTGCGCCGGACCCTCGAGTTCCTGGCCCAGGTCGCCGATGCGCTGGACGCGGCGCATGCCGCCGGCGTCACCCACCGCGATCTCAAGCCCGAGAACCTCATGATCGCGGAAGGGGGATATGCCAAGGTTCTCGACTTCGGCATCGCGAAGCTGCGCGCCGATCTCATGCAGGGCCGTCCGCAGGGGAGTGCGGAGCCGACGGCAACCGGCGGCGGACGTCTGCTGGGCACGCTCGGCTACATGTCGCCCGAGCAGGTACAGGGACAGCAGGCCGACCACCGGACCGATGTCTTTTCCTTCGGATGCGTGCTCTACGAAGCCGTCACCGGGAAGCGTGCGTTCCTCGGTGACAGTGCTTTCGCCACGCTGAAGCAGATCGTCGAACACGATCCGGCACCGTTGTCGACCCATGTTCCCGGCGTGCCGGACGGCCTCGAGCGCATCTGCCGCCGTTGTCTCGTCAAGGACCCCGCGCAACGGTACAACTCGATGCGTGAAGTCGCTGCGGACCTGCGCGAGGTTCGCCGCAAGATGGACGAGTCGGCTGTCGTCGCGCCGCCGCAACGCGGGAATCGCCGGTGGCTCTGGGCCGCCGCCGCCGCGATGGTCGCGGTGGCGGGAGTCGCCGCGTGGTGGGTCGCCAGTAATCGTGGGACGGTCTCGACCGGCGTGTCGATTGAACGGTTGACGACGCTGGGGTCGGCCATCGACGCGGCGCTCTCACCCGATGGCCGGCACCTGGCATGGGTCGACTCGACCGGAGGCATGCAAGGTCTGCGAGTTCGGCGAGTCGCCGATGGCCAGACGATCGAGCTCGTGCCCGCGGCAGCCGTCGGCTACTGGGGAATTGCGTTTACGCCCGACAGCTCTCGTGTGTTCTATGCGACGAAGTCGCCGCAGAATCCTGCCGGTCGACTGTCCGCGGTGAGCATCGAGGGCGGTGCGTCCACACCTATCCTCGACTGGATCGACAGCACCGCGAGTTTCTCGCCGGATGGACGGCAGCTCACGTTCTATCGAGCGCGATATCCGCAGACCGGCTCGACGTCCCTCATGGTCTCGGATGTCAACGGCGAAAGCCTTCGCGTGGTGGCGAGCCTGAATGCGCCCGAGTTCTTCGTTCCGGCGTTTTTCGCCGCGCCTTCGTGGTCGCCCGACGGCGCGCG
>JAICEG010000115.1 GCA_025924295.1 Vicinamibacteria bacterium | reverse complement strand
TTCGAGGTAGGTCTCCGCCTCGTTGCCAAGGCGGTACTTCGCGGGCGCGAGCGGTGCGATGAAGGGCTGCTGCCCCTTGCCCGTGCCGTCGACGCCAAGGCCGGATCGGAGGTATCCGTGAAACCGGAATCCGAGCTCGTCAGGTGCACCGGGTGGCGAGGTCTGAGCCGCCTCCGGTGGTGTGACCGGCCCGGTCGTGACCTGGGCCCCCAAGGGTCGCCCGTTCGTCAGGAGAAGCAGGCAGGTGCAGACGATGATCTTCATGCTGCTCTCCTGCGGGTCACTCGCCGTTCGCGACGAGATAACCGGCAGCCATCGCACGAAACTCGTCGACCTGCTGCCTACTCCAGGCCTCGTCACGACCGAGTTCGCGTGCAAGCAATCTCGCCGCCTCGGGCGCCATGTCCATCGCGGCCCGCGCATTGAGGAAGAGCGCGCGAGTCCGTCGAGCGAGGACGTCCTCCACCGTGCGTGCCATTTCGACACGCGCGGCCCACACCACTTCAGCGCCACAGTACGGAAGCGCAGGATGCAGCGGCGTCGCGAGCGATGGCTCGGCGCGAATGAGATCCTGGATCAACAGCGCATCGGACCCGTACACCGCGAGCGCGCCAAAGTTCTGCGCTTGCACGTGAAAGCCGTGCACGTTGAGATTCCGGGTCACGCACGGCTTCTCGGGCAGCCGTGCCAGTGTCGCCGCGTGGTCCACGCAGTCTTCAGCCATGTGGCGGTACGTGGTCCATTTGCCACCCGCGATGGTGAGCAGACCCGACGGGTCGATGTGGATCGTGTGGTCACGCGACAGTGACGCGGTGTTCGCGCCCGTTCCTGCTCGCACCAGCGGCCTGATGCCCACGAACACGCTCAGCACGTCATCGCGTGTGGCCGGCCTGCTCAGGTACTGCCCGGCCGTTTCCAGGATGAACTCGATCTCCTCGTCGAGCGGACGCGGTTCGAGCGTGACCTCGCTGATGGCTGTATCCGTCGTGCCAACCAGCGTGTGGCCGTGCCACGGGATCGCGAACATGACGCGGCCGTCGGTCGTGTGAGGGACCATGATGGCAGTTCCGCCCTGCAGGAACGATCCATCGAAGACGAGATGAATGCCCTGGCTCGGCGCTATCAACGGCGTGGCGTCCGCATGCACCAGGCGACGCACGCTGTCGCTCAGCGGTCCGGTGGCATTGACGACGACGCGCGCCGGCGCGCGCAACTCGCGACCACTCTCCAGATCCTTCGCCACGATGCCGTCGACGAAGCCGTCGGCGTCGCGCGTCACCGCTGTGGCCGGCGTGTAGTTGAGCGCGAGGGCGCCTTGTTCAACGGCGGTGGTCGCGAGATTGATCAGCAGTCGCGTGTCATCGAATTGCCCGTCGTAGTACACCACGCCGCCGCGCAGTCCTTCGGTCTTGATCGTCGGCAGGCGCGCGAGCGTTTCGTCCTTGGACAGGATCTCCGAGCCGCCGAAGCCATAACGGCCCGCGAGCAGGTCGTAGACCTTGAGCCCGATCCCATAAAACGGCGCTTCCCACCACTCGTAGTTCGGGACAACGAACGCGAGGTCGGTCACCAGGTGCGGAGCGTTCTGGCGCAGGAGGCCGCGTTCCTTCAACGCTTCCATCACCAGCGAGACGGCGCCCTGCTCGAGATACCGAACGCCACCGTGCACGAGCTTCGTCGAGCGGCTGGAAGTCCCCTTGCCGAAGTCGTGTTGCTCGACGAGCAGGACCTCGTAGCCGCGCGAGGCGGCATCGACTGCCACGCCGACGCCGACAGCGCCGCCCCCGACGATGACCATGTCCCAGGGCTCACGCCGCTCGATGGCACGGCCGAGCATCTCGGCTCGATTCATGGTTGACGCCTCCTATGTCTTCTGCCAGCCCTTGGCGCGCTCGAGCGCCTCGGTCCAGCGCCCGCGCAGCTCGCGCACCCGCGCCGCCGGCATGGCCGGCTCGAAGCGGCGATCGGTGCGCCACTGATTGGCGATCTCCTCTCCGCTCTTCCAGAATCCGACCGCCAGCCCCGCCATGTACGCCGCGCCCAATGCGGTCGTCTCCGTGATCTGTGGCCGGACCACCGGCACGCCGATCAGATCGGACTGGAACTGCATCATGAAGTCGTTGCGCGCCGCTCCGCCGTCGACACGCAGTTCGGGCAGCCGCACGCCCGCATCCGCCTGCATGGCGTCGAGCAGATCGGCCGACTGGAAAGCGATCGATTCGAGCGCCGCGCGGGCGATGTGAGCCGCGGTGGCACCGCGCGTCAACCCCACGATTGCGCCGCGAGCGTATTGATCCCAATGAGGTGCGCCGAGCCCGGCGAACGCGGGCACGAGATACACGTCGCCGTTGTCAGGGACCGACCGCGCGAGCGCTTCGACCTCACCCGAAGCGCGGATGATGCCAAGGCCGTCGCGGAGCCACTGCACGACGGCGCCGCCGATGAACACGCTGCCTTCGAGCGCGTATTCCGTCACCCCATTGCGCATCCACGCGACGGTCGTGAGCAGCTTGTGTTGAGACGCCGGCGCCTTCGTCCCCGTGTTCTGCAGCATGAAGCAGCCGGTCCCGTAGGTGTTCTTGGTCATCCCCGGCGACGTGCACATCTGCCCGAACAGCGCCGCCTGCTGATCGCCGGCGATGCCGGCGAGTTTCACAGATTCGAGGCCGAGCGCAGTCGTGACCTCGCCGTAGACTTCGCTGGAGTTGCGCACCGCCGGCAGCACTCCGCGTGGGACGCGCAGCGCGCGCAGGAGCTCGTCATCCCACTGGAGCGTGTGGATGTTGAACAGCAACGTGCGCGACGCATTGGTACCATCGGTGATATGCAGGCGGCCATCGGTCAGCTTCCAGAGCAGCCACGAGTCGATCGTGCCGAACGCGAGCTCGCCCGCCTCTGCACGGGCACGCGCACCCGGGACGTTGTCGAGAATCCAGGCCAGCTTCGTCCCGGAGAAGTAGGCGTCGAGCACCAGGCCGGTTCGCTCGCGAAACAGCGGCTCGGCGCCCTCGGTTCGCAATCGATCGCAGGTATCGGCCGTGCGTCGATCCTGCCAGACGATGGCGTTGGCGATCGGCTGGCCGGTCTTGCGATCCCACACCACCGTCGTCTCGCGCTGGTTCGTGATGCCAATCGCGGCCACGTCCCGCGCGCGCAGGCCGGCGCCCGCCAGCACTTCTACGGCGACGCCGGCCTGTGACGTCCAGATCTCGAGCGGGTCATGCTCGACCCACCCTGGCTGCGGGAAGATCTGTCGAAACTCGCGTTGCGCAACACCCTTGATCGCCCCGTCACGATCGAACAGGATAGCGCGCGAGCTCGTTGTGCCCTGGTCGAGGGCGAGAATATACGACACGTGATCCTCCGGTAGCTTTTACAGAGCGTCCATCACCATAACGATTGCCAGCGCGCGAGGAGTCGCATGACACGTGAAACGGTGCGCGAGATGCTATCCGAGTTCCTGGGCACGTTGATTCTCATAGTCTTCGGAACCGCCGTCGTCGCCCAGGTCGTGCTGTCCGGTCAGGCGAACGGATCCTATCTCTCGATCAATCTCGGATGGGGAATCGCGGTGACGATGGGCGTGTACGTGGCCGGCGGCGTGTCCGGAGCTCACCTGAATCCCGCGGTCACGGTGGCCCTCGCCGTCCTCCGGGGTTTTCCGTGGAGCAAGGTCATTCCGTACAGCATTGCGCAGCTTGCCGGCGCCTTCACGGGCGCGCTCGTGACCTTCATCACCTATCGCGAGGCGTTCGATCGATTCGACAGCGGCGTGCGTCAGGTCGTCGGAGCACAGGGGACGGCGGGCATCTTCGCGACGTATCCGCAGCCGTTCCTCAGTACGTTTCCGGGTGGCCTCATCGATCAGATCGTTGGCACCGCGTTGCTGCTGCTGTTGATCTTCGCCATCAGCGACGCGAAGAACCTTGCGCCCGAGCCGAAGCTCGCCCCCGTCGTTGTCGGTCTGGTCGTTGTCCTCATCGGGATGACCTTTGGCTACAACGCCGGGTACGCAATCAATCCGGCACGCGACCTCGGCCCGCGGCTCTTCACGGCCGCCGCGGGATGGGGCAGCGAGGTGTTTCGGGCCGGCAACGGCTGGTGGTGGGTACCGATTGCCGGTCCGCTGATCGGCGGCGTGCTCGGAGGGCTCACTTACGATCTGTTCGTGACCAACCGCCGGCGGAGCTGAAAGCACGTTCTCGGTGACCTCGATCACTTTCGCAGCTCCCGCCATCCCGCGAGCAACTCTTCGACGATGACGGAGGTCTGCTTCCGCAAGCGACCCTCGAGCTTTTTGATCGACGCCAGCTCCTGTTGGCGAACGGAACTGAGCTTGCCTGCACCCAGCTGCACGCCTGAATCGAAAGCGATGTCGGAGAGATCGTTCACCGACCTGAGATCGTTGAGCGTCACTTCTCGATAGGACGGCTCCCAGCTCACCACCCACCAGTCCAGCCAGTTTTCTGCGCGGTCGGCAGCGGGGATCAGCAGTGCGGGTCTGATCGCAAGGATGTCGTGCTTCAGGCGACCGAGTTGCCGGGATCCGTCAATCACGCGACCTGCGCGTCGGATCGTGGAATCCTCGAGGCAACCGAGACCATCGAGGTTGGCCACTTCCTTGGCTTCGATGAGCACGTCGTCTTCAGAGGCAGTCGTTGGGCCCTGCACGCGAACGAGGACCTTCCTGGCCGCGGCGCTGCCCACGCCAATGCGGAGCCACCCGGCACGGACAATGGCGAAATAGCCCGTCGCGAGCTGCGGACGCTCCTTGCGAACGAACTGCGCAAAGGCCTCAATGCCCTCGACGACGGACTTTGAAGTTGCCCCGTCCATCGGTTGCATCTGTTTCTCACCCCACGCGAGATACGCCACGCGCGTGCGGGCCGCCTGCCTGCGCAGGTGCCTGACGATGCCGGGTTCGGGAAGGCGGTAGTCGGGATCCGACAGTCCCTGGCGATACCCTGCGAGAAAGCGGTCCCACAGCACGTCGCGATCTCGCATCCATCCGCGCTGGCGCGCTGCGAGGTCGAGCGAGCCCAGGAACCGGACGATATCGATGAAACCGGGACCGCGAGTGGAGTCGTCGAAGTCGTCGAGGCCCCACGCGTCCTTGGTCAGCGCGAATTGCTCCACGTGGGCGTCGCCATGGAGGCGCACGACCGGCGCGTCGGCGACGTCGGCGAACACCTCGCACACGCGGGCGGTCCAGGCGCGATTGATGAACCGAAAATAGGTGAAAGGGTCGGCCCTCACTCGATCGATCAGCTCCCGCGATGCGCTCGACAGCGCCGCCGGATCGGGCCGGAGCTGCCCGCGCGCCGTCGGCGTCACGACGACGAGGCAGACAGTCGCGAGCGCAACAACGCAAGCGAACCGACCCGGTTGAGCGCGATGCATGCGGCAGCTCCTCTCGGCGGGTCTAGGGACGCAGCGCGTCCTCGGCGGCGAGCGCGTCTGTGCGCACGCCCAGCCGGATCAGCAGCGCGACTACGATCCGCTGCGCATCGGTCATCCCGGCGCGCCGTTCGACCACGCGGCGAGCGAGATCGGGCTCGTCCGTGATCAGCCCGTCGACCCCATTGCTCATGGCCGCAAGCATCCAGGCCGGATCGTTCAAGGTCCAGACGTAGACGTCCTGGCCCGCCCGATGCGCCTGCCGCACGAACGCGCGCGTGGCGAGACGGGCTTCGACGGCCAGGAAGTCCGCGTTGAGCGACATGAGATCGCCGATCGCCTTGGCCACCAGCACTCCGGCTCGCCAGGATGGCCGCAGCCGTTTGATCGTCCGTACCATGTCGTGATCGAGCGACATGAAGATGCTGTCGTTCGTCATACCGGCGGCCTCGACGATCGCGACGACTCTCTCTTCGAGACGTTGCGCATGACCGTAGGACTTCAGCTCCACGACCGCACGCGCCCCGCCCTTGATCGCCGCGAACGTCTCGGCAAGCGTGGGCACGCGCTCGGATGAGAACCGGGGCGCCGTGCGCGATCCGACGTCGACCGACCTGAGGGCCGTTGCGTCGGCCTCCCACACCCTGAGCGGCGAGCCGCCCATCCGCATCAGGTCGCTATCATGCATCACGATGACTTCCCCGTCAGCAGACTCCTGGACGTCGAACTCGATGAAATCGGCGTCCTGCTCGACCGCCAGCCGGAAGGCGGCCAGCGTGTTCTCGGGGGCGGTGGCCGACGAACCGCGGTGCGCAATCACCAGCACCGGCTGATTGCGCCGCGTCGTGACGGCTACGAGAAGAGCGATCCCGAGAACGGCGAGAACCACGACCAGGCCTGCGCCAACGATGACCGTTCGGGGGATCCGAGCGTATGGCGTCTCCACGGCTGCCGACTCGGGCACGCGAGGCCTGGGATTGCCGATGCGCAGATACAACCGGACAATGGCGAGCGCAAACAGCGACGCGTTGACGATGCCGGCCACGAGGCCGAGAGCAGCCCAGAGGAGAACGAGCGCAGTGACGAACAACAGCAATGGTGCCAGCGACCCCGCCAATTCCGGCGCGACGGTCCTGCCGATGATCTCGGGCACCGAGGCAGCCGCGACGAGCAGCAACACGGCGAAGGCCGCCCATGATGCCAGCACCGCAACGACGAGGGCACGGGCCCCGGCCGAGCGCCTGCCGCTCGCGCCCAGCGCCTGACGGGGTACGACGCCCTCGAAGAGCACCAGCGGCAGCGCAAGCGCCCACCGCGCAATCGTTCGCACGAGGAGCGCCACCAGCAACGCGAGCAGCAGGACAGCGAGCACGGCCGCCGCCCAGAAGGCCGGTGGCCGGACCGCCAGGTAGAAGTTGATGTCGTAGTCCCTGAGCAGAGTCCAGTACGCGATTCCCGCCACGAGGAGGAACGGCAGCAGACCTGCCAGCAGACGCACGACCATGTTCGCCGTCAGGCGGAGGACAGGAAACGCGCGTGCGTATCCAAACGCGAGCGCTCCTCTCGCGCTCAACGCGCGGCCCTCTGCGGCTGCCACGCCGATGGCCATCAGGCACGCCATCTCGAGTGCCGTGATCGCGACGAGGAGCGCGCCAGCAAGAACGAGCGTCAGCACACCGACGGGCGTCGTCAGGAAGAACGTCGCGATGTCGACGTCGGCGATGACGCGCCCCTCGGCCCCTGAAATCACCGTGCGTAACAGCAATACAGTCGCGGGCGTCAGCACGGCGAACGAGATCATCTTGTAGGCGATATCGGTGAGGGCAAGGTCCTTCCACGATCTGCGAAGGTCCTGGAGCACCTCACTGCCAACGCTGCGAATCGCTTGCAACATGTTCGGCTATGACCGCAGTGCCAGCCTGGAAACCGGTCCCTACGGCGCGAACTGGATCACGACCTTGACGTCTTCCGGTTGCCGCTGCAGAGCGCCCATGAACTCCTCCGGGGGCACACGCCGCGTCACCAGGCCGGCAAGCCACGCCCGGTCCGCGCGCGCCAGGACTTGCCCTGCCTTGTACCAGTGCCGCTTGTTGGCGTTCACGCTACCAACGACCACGTTGTTGCGGAGCACGACGTTGGATGCCACATCAGCTGTCGTGAGTCCAATGGTGCGCCCGCCAGTCCCGACGCCCGTCAGGCACACGACTCCGCCGGGCGCAACCTTTCGGATGGCGTCTGCAATGACGTCCCCGACTCCGGTGCATTCAACAATCACGTCAGGCCGGAAGTCGAGGTCAGCGACAGTGCCGGTGTGGTAGATCGCCCCCAACTCACGCACGAGCGCCGGCTTGGGCCCCGTTTCGACTCGGTCGAGGACGTGGACGTCCATCCCATGCTGCCGGGCGACGAGGGCGGCCAGAAGACCGATCGGTCCGGCACCGGTGACGAGCGCGGTGCGAGGCTCCCAGAACGCGCGCTGGCCGACCGTGACAACCTGCTCCCAGGCCTTGGCGACGACGGTCGTCGGCTCGAGCAGTACGCCCAGCAGACCAAGAGAGCCATCGATCTTCATCACGTACTCGGGCTCGATTCGCCAGCGCTCCGACATGAACCCGTCGATCTCCTTGATGCCGCGCTCGGAGTACTGACCGTTCCGGCACATGTCCCACTCGCCCACTGCGCAGCTGGGACAGGGCACCGGGTCGGGTCGGCGGACGATTCCTACGACGAGATCGCCCGCCTGCAGGCGGGAACTCGGCCCTGGGTCGAGCACGCGGCCGAGCGACTCGTGCCCGAGCACGAGGCGCGTCCGGCCGCGCGGAGCCCACCCGTACTTGCCCTCCACGATCTCGACGTCGGTGCCACAGACACCAACGGCGATGGCTTCGACGAGCACCGACCCGTCGCTCGGGTCCGGCTCGGGAATGTCTTCCAGGCGCGCGGTCTCCGGCTTGTGCGGTTCTACGGTAATGGCCTTCACGTCGGCTCTCTTCCTGTGTTCACTTCGCCGCGTTAGCGGCTGTCATGCGGGTCATGATTCCATACAGTCCCGTGGTTGCCGTGATGAACAGCATGTGTCTGTCCCGGCCGCCGAAGCTGACATTCGCCGTCCATCGTTCGTCAGGAACGAGGATTCGCTCGATCAGCTGCCCCGCCCCGTCGAACACGCTCACGCCATCGCCGGTCAGGTAGAGATTCCCCTCGTTGTCCAGCGTCATGCCGTCCGAGCCGAGATTCGCCGCGAGCGTCTTCAGTGTGAGGGTGCCGTCCGCAGCGATGTCGTAACGGTATGTCATCCCTGCGGCGATGTCGGCCACGAAGAGCGTCTTCCCGTCTGGCGTGCCGATGATGCCGTTCGGCTTCTCCAGATCCTCGGCCACACGTACGAGCCGCCGGCGATCGGCGGACAGAAAGTAGACGTGCTGGCCGTCCTGCGGCATGGTCTCGTGAGTCCACCAGGATCGCTGGTAGAACGGGTCGGTGAAGTAGATAGCGCCGTCCGGCCGCACCCAGACATCGTTGGGACCGTTCAGACGCTTGCCCTCGTACTCGCAGACGAGCACGTTGATTGCGCCACCCGGATCGATGGACCACAGCTCGTTCTTCTCGTCGGCGCACGCAATCAGATGGCCTTCGCGATCGAAATACATGCCATTGGCGCGGCCAGCCGGCTGCAAGAAAGTGGATAGTCCCCCTGTCGCGTTCCACTTCAGGATGCGATCGTTGGGCTGGTCGGTGAAGAAGACGTTGCCCGCCGCGTCACACGTCGGTCCCTCGGTGAAGTCGAAACCGCCCGCCAGTTTTTCCAGGCTGGCGCCGGGAGCGACCACGCTGCGTCTGGCGCTACTCATGCCTGGAATGGTCGGCTGCTACCGCAGCGCCATCCTGAAATTTGCGCGTTCGTACGCCGCGGGATCGGCGATCCGCTCGAGGCTCATGTTGCCGCGCATCTCACCGAGCGATTCCCACTCGTGCTCCCGCATCCACGACTCGAGCTCGCGCCGCACGGTGCGCAAGTGATCCGGCCCGTGACGAAGCAGCGCCGACACCAGCTGCGTGCCATGAGCGCCGGCCATCGTCGCCTTGATGACGTCGATGCCGGTGTGCACGCCGCCGGTGACGGCGATCGAGGCCTTGATGCGCCCGGCCAGCGCCGCAGCGCCGCGGAGCCGAAGCGGGAGTTCTGACGAATCCGACAACGGCAGCGTGCGAACCACCTCGAGCTCGTCGACGTCGATGTCGATGCGATGAAAGCGCGTGAACAGCACGAGCGCGTCGGCGCCGGCGTCGTCGAGCGATTTCGCAAAATGAGCAAAGGCCGTGAGCAGAGGTGCGAGCTTGACCGCGACCGGGATGCGCAGGCTCCGCTTGACCTCCCTGACGATGTCGATCGCGTTGCTCTCAACGTCGGCGGCACTCGCTGTCATGTCGCTGGCCGCGTGGTAGATGTGCAACTCGAGCCCGTCCGCGCCCGCCTCCTCGAGCAGCTTCGCGTAGTTGAGCCACCCGCTGGCGGTCATTCCGTTGAGCGACGCCATCACCGGGATGTCGACTGCGTCCTTGATCAGCCGAAGATGCTCGAGGTACTCGTCCGGCCCCAGTGACAGGAGCGGGTCGGGCGCGAAGCTGGTCGCTTCGGGGAACGATTCGCTGAAAGCTTCTACGTTGACGAACTCGCTCATCTGCTCCTGCGTGACTTCCTCTTCGTAGAGCGAGCGGAGCACGATCATCGCGGCGCCAGCGTCTTCGAGCGCTCGCACGGTGTCGGGATCGTCGCCGAGCGGACCCGCACCCACGATGAGCGGGTGGGACAAACGCATGCCGAGATACGTGGTGCTGAGATCCATCACGGCTCCTTGGCAGCAGGTGGACCGTCTTCTTCTGGTGTCGCGTCGATCACCGGCACGGTGATGCCGGCGAGTTGCGAGTACACGGCATAGCGCCGCTGCGCCGCTGCCGTCGACTCGGCAACGAACTTCTTGTACTGCGCAGGATCGGCGCGCTCCACCATCCGGAAGCGCGATTCGTTGCGCATGTAGTCGGCCACCTTCGCCTTCGGTGGACCGTAGTCGAGGTGAAGTGGCGGCTCACCTTTGACGAGCCGTCTCGGGTCGAAGCGGTAGAGCGGCCAGACACCTGAATCGACTGCCAGCTTCTGCTGCGCGGCGCCGTTGGCCATGTCGTACCCGTGTGCGATGCAATGGCTGTAGGCGATGATGAGCGAGGGACCGGCGTAGGACTCCGCCTCGAGAAACGCCTGCGCCGTCTGTGCCATCTTCGCGCCGAAGGCGACGCGGGCGACGTAGACGTGGCCGTACATGTTGGCCAGCAGGCCGAGATCCTTCTTCCCTACTGGCTTGCCAGCCGCAGCGAACTTCGCGGCCGCGCCGAGCGGCGTCGCCTTCGACTGCTGACCGCCGGTGTTCGAGTACACCTCGGTGTCGAGCACCAGGATGTTGACGTCGCGCCGGTTGGCCAGCACGTGATCGAGCCCGCCGTAGCCGATGTCGTACGCCCACCCGTCTCCGCCGACGAGCCACACGCTCTTCTTCACGAGGTAGTCGGCGAGGGTCTCGAGCCGGCGCGCCTCGGCCGTCGTCTGCGCGGCAAGCTGGCCACGCAGTGCACGCACGCGCTCGCGCTGCGCCCCGATGCCGGCTTCGTTCGACTGGTCCGCGTCGAGCAGCGCAGTGGCCAGGCCGTCGCCGATGTGCGGCGCCAGGCGCTGGACGAGTGCTCGCGCCGCCGCGACGTACGCGTCGAGCGCGAGGCGGAAGCCGAACCCGAACTCCGCGTTGTCCTCGAACAGCGAATTCGCCCACGCCGGTCCCCTTCCGTCCCGGTTCGTGGTGTATGGCGTCGTCGGCAGGTTGCCGCCGTAGATCGAGGAGCAGCCGGTGGCATTCGCCATCAGCAGCCGGTCGCCGAACAACTGCGTGAGCAGCTTCAGGTACGGCGTCTCGCCACAGCCGGCGCACGCGCCCGAATACTCGAACAACGGTTCCAGGAACTGGGAGCTCTTGTGATCGAGCCGGACGATCCCGGTTCGATCGACCTCGGGCAGATCGAGGAAGAACTCGTAGTTGGCGCGCTCGCTCTCGCGCAGCGGCGCCTGCGGGTGCATGTCGATTGCCTTGTGCTTCGGGTTGGTGCGGTCCTTGGCCGGGCAGACGTTGACGCACAGATTGCAACCGGTGCAGTCCTCGGGCGCCACCTGGATCGTGTAGTGCTTGCCCTTGTGCTCGTTGCCCTTGTACGGCGTCGACTTGAACGTTGCCGGCGCGCCGGTGAGCGACCCCTCGTCGTAGACCTTCGCTCGAATCGCTGCGTGCGGGCACACCAGCGCACACTGGTTGCACTGGATACAGACCTTCGTGTCCCAGACCGGGATCTCGCGGGCGATGCTCCGCTTCTCCCACTTTGCCGTCGCCGTCGGCCACGTACCATCCACGGGAAATGCGCTCACCGGCAGCAGGTCGCCCTTGCCGGCCAGCATCACTGCCGTGACCTTCTGCACGAAGCCCGGCGCCTTCTCCGACACCAGCGGCGGACGGCCATAGCGCGCGTTCACTGCGCCCGGCACGGCGATCTCGTGCAAGTTCGCGAGCGACTGATCAACGACCTCGCAGTTCCGCCGCACGACTTCCGGGCCGCGCTTGCCGTAGGTCTTCTCGATCGCTTTCTTGATGTGCGTAATCGCCTGGTCGCGCGGCAGGAGGCCGGAGATCGCGAAGAAGCACGTCTGCATGATCGTGTTGATGCGCGTCCCCATGCCGGCGCGTTTTGCCAGGTCGTACGCGTCGATGGCAAAGAAGCGGACCCGCCT
>JAICEG010000114.1 GCA_025924295.1 Vicinamibacteria bacterium | reverse complement strand
GCCGCCAAGCCCACGTGGCCCGGCGCGAACAACGAATGGAGCGACTACGTCCAGGACATCGTCAACTACGTGAAGGAGGGGCAGGATCCCGATCTGCGCGACGAGATCGGCTGGCGCGCCGATGTCAACGGCAGCACGCGCTGGTTCCATGTCCCGTGGATGGCTTTCGACGGAGAGCGTGGCCGCGAGTTCGTGCACGGCCTGACCAACGAGCTCTCGACGTCGGCATCCACGTTCAATGGGCCCGGACGCGGCACTGGTCTCCACGAGCTGCCTGGCGCGACCTCGCCGAGTGGGGATGGCCCGTATTTCGAGACGTGGTCGATCGGTTTCTACAATCCGTGCGGCGCGGCAACGCTCGGCCAGGGATGGCCAGCGAGCGGCGAGCCCGCGACCTACACGGACGACAAAGGGCGGCTGCTCGCGCGCGGCATGCCGTTCCCTGAAGGCACCGTCGTCGTCAAGCTGCTCAACACCACGGCCGATGAGACCGTGGTCCCGTATCTCAAGGGATCGACGAGCTGGCAGGCCAACGCGCACACGCAGACCGGATCGACATACTCGATGTGCGAGCGCACGGTGCGCCGTGTCCACCTCGTGCAGATCGATCTCGCCGTCGTGGACTTGCGGTCGCCCACGCGCTGGGTCTACAGCACTCTGGGCTACGACGGCAACCTCCCGGGCAAGACCGTGTGGGATCGCCTGAAGCCGCTCGGCGTGCAGTGGGGCAACGATCACGAGAGCTACCCGGCGGTAGCGCAGGCTCAGAGCAAACCGTTGCGCGAGACGTTGCTCGCCCCCGTCGGCACTCCCGAGCATTACGGCTGCAACAAGCGGCTCGCCGGTGTGGTCGACCAGGCGAACTCGAGCTGCGTGTCGTGCCACATGGGCGCCTACGCCGCGCCGCCTGGGGTGATCCAGGTGCAGGGCACAAACGTTCCGGCCATCTTCGGCTTCCCAGGACCAGCGGCGCAGGGGATGTGCAGCGAGTTCAATCAAGCCAACTCGAACTACTTCTCGGACTACGCGTACCCGATGCCGTTCCCGCAGAGCACAGGGGAGGTGGCCGCTGCGATCCCGCTTGACTCGTCGCTCCAGGTGCAGGTGGCGTTCGCGCAGTACGCCGTGTTCAAGAACCCGAACGTCCCGCGCGTGTGTCCGGACGCCGGGGCAACAAAGTAAGGGGCACGGAGGGACGACATGACGGCACATCGCAACAAGACAGCGACGCGCGCATTGGCGCTCTGTGGAGTCTTCACCTTGAGTCTCGCCGCATGTACCCGGAGCGCTCCCAGTGAGCCCGTCGCCGAGACGCCCACGACGGGCGCGACGCCGTCGACCGGCGCGCTCGAAGCGCACAAACACAAGGGCGCCGGCTTTCCCGACTTTGGATTCATGGTGACGCCGGTGGAGTATGCCGAGAAGTACTCGGATGAGCCGGTCTTCCGCCTGAAGACTGATTTCCCCACGGAGAAACCGGCGCGTCTTCCGGCGTTCGTCGAACAGATCGACTTCAGGGAGAAGCCGCTCGAGTACCTGATCGCGGCGCGCGACTACTCGTTCGACGGCAACCTGCCGAACTGGAACCCATTCGAGAACGAGAAGGCGCGCTGGTATCACATCCCCTGGCTTCACCCCACGACGACCGGCCCCAACGCGTATCCGCCCAACGGCGGCACCGAAGGGTTCAGAGGGCTGATCAAGGAAGCGCCCGTGACTCCGCTGCAGCTCGGGCCCGGGCAGAAGGGCAAGGACGGCAACTATTCGGTCTATGCGATTACGCTCGTCAACGAGCAGGCGGGCTACACGCTCGGACGCATGTGGGCCGACCCTGACAACCCCGACCCCCGCGTCACCGATGCGCGCTATGGCGGCGGTTTCCCTCCCGGCACCGTGTTCGCGAAACTGCTCTTCACCGACGCGCCGCAGGGGCAGGACACGCTGCCGTTCCTCGAGAACCCGCTTCAGTGGCAGGCGTACATCACCGAGAACTTCTGGACCTCGTCCACCCGACAGGTGACCGCCGTCAACCTGCTGCAGATGGACATCGCAATACGTGACGCACGCGCGGACGGCGCCGGTCAGACCGGTTGGGTGTTCGGGACCTTTGCGTACAACGGGCAGGTGAACAACCCCAACAAGTTCCTGAACCTGGTCCCGGTGGGTGTCATGTGGGGCAACGATCCCGACGACACGACCAACACGACGAATCCATTCCCGCCGACGCAGACAGTCGTCAATCCCAAGCTGAAAGAGACCGTGATCTTTCCGTCAGCGCAGTTGCCGCCACAGCATCTGGGATGGAACGGCCGCCTGAACGGTCCGGCCGATCTCAACACCACCTCGTGTCTCTCGTGCCACATCACGGCGCAGTACCCCGCGGTGACGAGCCTCGTTCCTACCGGCGCAGTGCCCGACGGTGGACCCACGCCGCCGATGCAAGGAGGCTCGCCGGAGTGGATGCGCTGGTTCAGGAACATCCCGGCGGCCACGTCGTTCGACGAGCGGACGTACTCGACCGACTTCTCGTTCCAGGTGGCGATCAGCCTGCAGAACTTCTTCGACGTGAATTCCGCGCGGCTGCAGGGAGCGTGGGCGAGCGACTACGCGCTCCCGCGCGTACCAGTCTCGCGCGGTCGGTCGGAACAGTAGACGGTCGTGGCAACTCACTCGTTGGGCAAGTCAGGAGACGCGGCATGACGACGTATGTGTTTGGGTATGGCTCACTCCTCCAGCAGGCCTCGCGGACGCGCACGAATCCGGAAGCTTTTGCCGCGTGGCCGGCGCGCGTGAACGGCTATCAACGCGGCTGGTTTCACCAGTTTGCCGACAGCGTCGGCAGTAGTTGTACCTATCTAGGTGCCGTGGCAGCCGAGGGCAAGACGATTAACGGGGCTGTCTATCCCGTCAATGACTTCGCGAGCACCAAGAGTCGCGAGATGGGCTACACGCCGATTGAGCTCAAAGACAGTGACATTGAAATCCTGGACGGGATGGGGCCTTTGAAACTTGGCGCCGATGTGAAGGCGTATATCTTCGTCAGCAATGAGGACTCGATCTCCAAGACCAGGGAGCCGACGCCCGAGTTTCCGATGGTTCAGTCCTATGTCGATATCTGCATCGGTGGCTGCCTGGAACTCAGCGCGCTGTACCGCTCGGTGAAGGGCGATTTCACCCAGGAGTTCATTCGCACGACGACCGGGTGGAACAAGTATTGGGTCAATGACCGGATCTATCCTCGCCGGTCGTTCATTTACATTCCCAATTCATCCGCCATCGACCAGGCACTGAAAAAAGGAAACGTCTTGCAGTTCGTCCAGCTTCACGATCTGAAGTAGGTGTCAGTGGCTGATGGCCTCCTGCCGTTGCGTAGTCGCAGGCCCGGGCAGCCGCATCGTGAACAGCATTGCGCTCATCGTCAGCGTCGAGATGAGCGCGGGGAGAGCGGCGGCCCAGAACAGCTGCTGCGTGCTCCACTGGTTCCCGAGCAGCACACCGCCGATGTACGGCCCGACGATCGCTCCCAGCCGGCCGACGCCGAGGCCCCAGCCGATCCCGGTCGAGCGCAGGTATGTCGGGTAGTACGTAGCTGACAGCGCATTGATCCCGGGCTGGCCGCCGATCACGCACCAGCCGGCGACGAAGACGATCGCGCCGAGCAACGCGAGCGACAAGCCGGGCTGTCCGATGAGCGCGATGCTGAAGGTCGCGATCGCAAACGTGCTGATCAGCATCGGCAGGAAGCCTCCGCGTGCAATCAGCCACGCCAGGCCGAACGTGCCGATCGTTCCTCCGGTCTGCAGCACAGCGCCCATGAGCACCGCGGTCTGCGTCGGGTAGCCCATTCCGGCGATCAGCAGCGGCAACCAGCTGGTCACGGAGTACAGGATCAGCAGGTTCATGAAGTTGACGATCCACAGCAGGACCGTGGACGAGGCACGTCCTTCCCTGAACAGGTGAACGAACGGCGCCCCCTCCTTGCTCTGTTCGGTCGTCAGGAAGCGAGTCGAATCGTCGATCTGGAGCGAAGGATTGAGTTGCTTGAGCCAGCGCACGAGCGTTGCGCGATTGCGCTGCCGCACGGCGAGGAACTGGAGCGATTCGGGGAGGCCCCAGGCCATGAACAACGCCACGACCAGCGGGACCGCGCCGCCGAGGACGAACACCGATCGCCAGCCGAATGCAGGAATCATCCAGGCCGCGACGAATCCTCCAATCGCGGCGCCGGCCGTGAAGCCCACCGTGATGCACATCATCAGCGTGACGCGCTGCTTCACGGGGCTGAACTCACCGATGAGCGCGGTCGAGTTCGGGATGATGCAGCCCATGCCGATGCCCGCGATGAAGCGCAGCCAGAGCAGTTGATTGACGTCCTGCGCGGTCGCAGTCGCGAGTGCCATCACCGCATAGAAGAGCGTGGCGCCAACGAGCACCGGCCGGCGGCCGATCTTGTCGGCGACCACGCTGAACACGAGCGAGCCGATGAGCACGCCTACGTTGGCAGCGGGGAAGACGTATCGCAGCGCAGCGCCACCAATGCCCCAGTCGGCAACGACGGCCGGCGCGACATAGCTCATCGCCTGCACGTCGAAGCCGTCCATGATGAGCGACGCCATCGTCAGCGCGAACACCCGCTTCTGTAGTGGTCCGATCTTGCTGGTGGCGAGCAGTTCGCTGATGTCGACTGTGCTGGCCGCCTGGCCCGACCTGTTCATTCACGACTCCTGTCTAAATGCGATCGAAAGTGTGCTCACCACGATAGCGAACCGCTGGCATATCAGACTTTGCGAATGCAGACCCGCGCAGTATACTCGCCTGCCGACCGTAACGGCCGTTGGCTCAGAAGGTTCGACGGCCGCACGCAAGGACCCTTGGGGAACGCGACGATGACACGAGTGCGAAGCGTCGGAAGAGCGGCCGGCCTGTCCGTCGCGCTGCTGGCCGTGTGCAGCCCCGCATCGGCACAGGTCGACCTCTCTGGCGAGTGGTCGGTCGTCCGCGCCGAAGACAACGTCGGCAACACCGAGCTGGGCGACTGGGTGGGCATTCCGATGAGCGAAGCCTCCCGGCTGCGTTCAACGGCGTGGGATGCTTCGATTCAGACGCTGCCCGAGTGGCAGTGCCGCCCTCACGGCAGCGCGTATATCTCGCGCGGCCCGTCACCGCTCAAGATCTGGAAGGAAGTCGATCCGGTGTCGCGCGAGACGACGGCCTGGCACCTCGAGTGGTTGCGCTCCGTCGATCGGCCCGTGTACATGGACGGCAGGCCGCATCCGTCACCCAACGCCGCGCACACATGGGCGGGGTTCTCCACGGGCGAATGGGTTGGTGACATGCTCCGCATCAGGGTTACTCACCTCAAAGAGGAATACCTGAAGCGCAACGGCGTGTGGCACAGCGACAAGATCGAGCTCACGCAGTATCTGATCCGGCGCGGCGACTATCTCACCTACGTCGTGATCGCCTATGACCCGGTGTATCTGGCCGAGCCATTGGTTCGGAGCACGGAATACCGGCTCAACGTGAACCAGCAGATACCGCCGTATCCATGTACGGTCGTGACGGAAGTCGATCGTCCGAAGGGTGTCGTCCCTCACTACCTGCCAGGAACGAACAGCGACATCAGCTGGTTCTCGCGCCGCTACGGGATCCCGATGGAGGTTGTGACGGCGGGCCCCGCCAACATGTATCCGGAGATCCGCGCGAAGATTCCGCGATCGCTGGGTGGTTTCGGTCCGGAGTTGCCAGCGCCACCAGCAACAAAGCCGCAGACCCAGCGTCCCGCTCCGCGCGCCGGGCAGCAATAACCGATGGCGCGAATGCGAGTTCATCCTCGTTGGTGGGTTGCCGCGGGTTTCGCGGTTATCGCGCACACAGCAGTGATCGCGCAGGAACTGAAGGTGGCGCCTTCGACCCTCGTTCACGCGCCGATGATCCAGCCACCGCCGGCTGGCGAGATCGAAGTCCTGCCAATCAGGGGAAACATCTACGCGCTGCTGGGAGCGGGCGCCAACATCATCGCCTCGGTCGGTGCCGACGGCGTCCTGCTCGTGGATGCAGGCACCGGCGAACTGACGGATAAGGTCGTCGCGGCTCTGGCGCAGCTGCAACGCGAGTGGTCTGCGCGGAACGAGCCCAGGCCTCTTGGATTCGGTGCGGAAACCCGATCGTCAGTGGCGGACCGGCACATCGTCGCGCCACCGAAACCGATTCGCTACATCATCAACACCAGTTCGACACGCGATCACGTGGGCGGCAACGAGAAACTTCGCAATACCGGGCGGACATTCACCGGCGGCAACGTCGCCAACGACATTCGCGACTCGATGGAGGGGGCGGCCATCATCGCGCACGAGAACGTGCTCGTCCGACTGAGCCAGGCGCCAGAGGGGCGGCCGGCGCCTCCCGCCGACGCACTGCCCACTGACACGTACTTCAATGACCTGTACAAGCTGAGCCACTTCTTCAACGGAGAGGGCGTGCAGCTCCTGCACATGCCGAAGGCCAGCACGGATGGCGATTCGATTGTCTACTTCCGCGGCAGCGACGTGATCGCACTCGGAGATCTGATGGCCACGGAAAGCTATCCCACCTTCGATGCGGACAAGGGAGGCAGCATCAACGGCATCATCGACGGCCTGAACGCGGTACTCGACCTGGCGATCACCGAGTTCCGGCTCGAGGGCGGCACGATGATGGTGCCGGGCCACGGACGCATCGTCGACTCGGGTGACGTGGCGTACTACCGCGACATGCTGACGATCATCCGCGACCGGATCCAGGACATGGTCACGAAGGAGATGACGCTCGACGAAGTGAAGGCCGCGCGGCCGGCGGCGGACTACGACCCGGAGTACGGCAGGACACCGGGCTGGACGTCAGACATGTTCATCGAAGCGGTCTACAAGAGTCTCGGTGGCGGACGGACCCCGCCCCGCCCGGTACGAAAAAAGTAATGGGGTCGGGAGTCAGTTGTTGAGGACACTCGCGGCGATAGTACTGACACTCGGAGTCGCGATCCCGGCGCTCGCTCAGGGCGGGCGCGGCCAGACGTCAACGCCGCGTGCGGGCGCGCCGATCGATCTCACGGGCTACTGGGTCTCGCTGATCACCGACGACTGGCGATGGCGAATGGTCACGCCGCCGAAGGGCGACGTCCTCTATCTCCCGGTGAACGACGAAGGCAGGCGAGTGGCCGACGCGTGGGACCCGGCGAAGGACGAAGCCGCGGGCGAGTCGTGCCGCGCGTACGGCGCCGGCGGCATCATGCATCTGCCCGGCCGCCTGCACATCACCTGGGAGAACGATACGACGCTCAAGCTCGAGACCGACACCGGGCAGCAGACGCGCATTTTCAGGTTTGGCAGAGATCAGGGGGCGGCCGAAGCCACGTGGCAGGGCTCCTCGTCGGCGGCGTGGGAATTGCCGGCCGGCGGCCGCGGGCGTGGTCGTGGCGGAGCGGAGGCCAATCCCTCTCGACCGGGAACGTCGTTGCGAGTCGAAACCACACATATGCGGCCGGGATACTATCGCCGCAACGGTGTGCCCTACGGAGCGAAGGCGCGGATGACCGAGTGGTTCACCACCGTGTCCGAGCCGGACGGAAACACGTATCTGCTGGTGACGAAGATTCTGGAAGACCCGCAGTACATGAACGGTCCGTACGTGCGGACGGTTCAGTTCAAGAAGCAGCCCGATGCGAGCGGGTGGAATCCCACACCCTGCTCCGCGCGCTGATCGGAACATGAGCTATGCGTCTGTGTCGCTTCGATGACAATCGCCTGGGCATCGTCGATGGCTCGATCGTTCGAGACGTGACGGCCGCCCTCGACGTTGTGCCCACGCAGGGGTACCCGTACCCGATGCACGACGTTCTCGTCGAGCATCTCGATCGCGTCCTCAACCGCGCGCGTGCGGTGATGCCGAACGCACGGACTCTCGCGCTCGACGCGATCAGGTTGCTCAGCCCGGTCGCCAATCCCGGCAAGATCGTGGCTGCGCCAGTCAATTACGAGAAACACCGCATCGAGGCGACCACCGATCCCGGCCTGCACGGAAACAACCCCGGAAGCGCCTTCAACATTCACAGCGCGGGCCTGTTCCTGAAGTCGACGAGTTCCCTCGTGGGTCCCGGCGAGGGCGTCGTGATTCGGCGTCCCGATCGACGAACCGATCACGAGGTGGAACTCGTGATCGTCATCGGCAGGAAAGCGGACCGGGTCTCACGCGCGGACGCGATGGCGCACGTCGCAGGCTACGCCATCGGCCTCGACATCTCGATCCGGGGATCCGAGGACCGCAGCTTTCGCAAGTCGCCAGACACCTACTCTGTGCTTGGACCGTGGCTCGTCACCGCCGACGAGATTCCCGATCCCGGCTCGCTCGATCTGCAGATCGCGGTCAACGGAGAGGTGCGCCAGCAGTCGAACACCCGGCTCATGATCCTGGGAGTCGCCGAGTTGATCGAGATGGCATCTTCCATGTACACGCTTCACCCGGGAGATCTCATCTTCACCGGCACGCCCGAAGGCGTGAGTCCGATTCATCCCGGCGACAGCATCGTGGCCACGATCGCTCACATCGGAACCATGGCGGTAGCCGTGCGCGCCGATCGGTCGATCGACGCGCCGGCCATGAGCACTTCGTCTGCCGGAGCTTAGGGAAGACATCATGGATGGCGCGAGCACGACGTTCTACACGAAGCCCACGCTCACGGCAGAGCGGAAGGAATTCTACGGTCGGCTGGCTGCCAGGAGTGCGGCACCACTCTGGGAAGTGCTCGGCGCAATCATTCCACCCGAGCCGCGACCCGAGACCGTTCCGTTCCTCTGGCACTACGACGATCTGCGTCCGCTCCTGATGGAAGCGGGCCACCTTCTGACCGAGAAGGAAGCGGAGCGCCGTGTCCTCATTCTCGAGAACCCGGGACTCCTCGGCAAGTCTCGCGTGACCGGCAGTCTCTACATCGGGTTGCAGCTGATTCTGCCGGGCGAGGTCGCACGCTGCCATCGTCACGCGACATCGGCACTTCGTTTCGTGCTCGAAGGCAACGGCGCCTACACCGCCGTCGAAGGCGAACGAACGCAGATGCATCCGGGGGATTTCATTCTGACGCCGTCATGGACGTACCACGACCACGGTAATCCAAGCGACGGCCCGATGGTCTGGCTGGACGGCCTCGACATCCCCATCGTCAACTTGTTCGATACGAGCTTCGCGGAGCATTACCCGGGGGAAGTCCAGCCGAACACGATCGCCTACGGAGACTCGCTCGCCCGCTACGGCGCCAACATGCTGCCGGTCGATTACTCGCCGACGCGACCCTCGTCCCCGATCTTCAACTACCCGTACTCGCGCAGCCGCGAGGCGCTCGAACAGTTGAAACGAAATAGCGAGCCGCATCCGTCTCACGGGATCAAGATGCGCTTCGTCAACCCGGTGTCTGGTGGATACACCATGCCGACGATCGGCGCGTTCATGCAGTTGCTGCCCTCTGGATTCTCTGGCGCCGCGTATCGTCAGACGGACGCCACGATTTTCGTGGTCGTCGAAGGGCAGGGGCGGACGCGAATCGGTGACCAGATGTACGACTGGCGTCCGCGTGACATCTTCGTGGCGCCGTCATGGGCCCCGATTGCGCATGAGGCGCAGAACGACGCGATTGTGTTCAGCCTGTCGGATCGTCCTGCCCAGCAGGCGCTCGGCCTGTGGCGCGAGCAGGTTCCCATGAAATGACTCAACTCCCAATTCCCAACGCCCAAGCGGACTTTGCTTCTCCAGGAGATCGGGGTGGTAGCGGGCAATCGAAAGTCTTGGGAGTTGGAGGTTGGAAGTTGGGAGTTAGAGGTTGGGAGTTGACATGAGTCAGATGACGAGGCGTTTGGCGTTCGTCGTGTTCGCGTCGGTCGTGAGTGTCTCTCCAGTCCTCGCCCAGGTCGACTTCTCTGGCGAGTGGGCGCCACGCATGTGGGAGGACCAGCCGGAGCGGGTCCCCGGGCCGGATCTCGGCGACTACCTGGGAATCCCGATCAATGACGCCGCCCGGTTGCGAGCCGAGGCGTGGGATGCGTCGATTCAGACGCTGCCCGAATGGCAGTGCCGGCCCCACTCGGCCGACTACATCTGGCGCGGACCGTCGCAGCTGCGCATCTCCAAGGAAGTCGATCCGGTGTCGCGAGACGTCGTGGCGTTCCACGCCGAGTGGCTACGCTCCGTCGACCGCGCAATCTACCTCGATGGCCGGCCGCATCCACCTGCGGATGCGCTGCACACCTGGGCCGGCTTTTCGACGGCGAAGTGGGACGGCGACATCCTCACGGTGACTGTCACGCATCTCAAGGAAGGGTACCTCCGGCGCAAAGGCCTCCCCCGCAGTGACCAGGCGATCTTGACAGAGCACTGGATCCGGAACGGCGACTACCTGACCATCGTGAGCATCGTGAACGACCCGGTCTACCTGACCGAGCCGTTCATCCGCACGACCGACTACGAGCTGAATCTCAATCAGCAGATCCCGCCGTATCCGTGCGGCGTCGTCCAGGAGATCGATCGCAAAGAAGGAGACGTCCCGCATTACCTGCCGGGCACGAATCCGTACACAAAGGAGTTCGCGATCCGGCATGGCCTGCCGGTCGAAGCGACGCGAGGCGGCGCCGCTACGATGTATCCGGACTTCAAGGAGAAGCTGAAGACACTGCCGCCGGCAAAACAGGACGGGAAGTAATGTCGCGCTGCTTCTGGCTGCTGGTGACCGTTGCCGCAGCCTTCTTCATCACCGCTTCATCCGCTCGCATCGCGGCGCAGCAGGGTGCTCGGCAGCAGCCGGCCCCGGGCCTGGCCGAGGGGCTGCAGTTCCTGCCGGTGCGCGGCAACATCTACGTGCTCCAGGGCGCCGGCGCCAACATCACCGTGTCGATCGGCAGGGACGGCGTGCTGATGGTCGACAGCGGCCTCGCGTCGATGGGTGATCAAGTGCTCGCGGCGATTCGCCGCCTGCAGGCGCAGCTCGATCTTCGCGAGAAGCCGGTCGGGTTTGGCGCCGAGACGCGATCGACGGTCGCCGATCGTCATATTGAGAGCCCGGCGAAGCCGATCCGCTACATCATCAACACGCACGTGCACCCGGATCACGTTGGCGCGAACGAGCTGCTTCGTCGCTCTGGCGCGACGTTCACGGGCGGCAACGTTGCCGGCAACATCGCCGATGCGAGCGAGGGCGCCGCGATCCTCGCGCACGAAGCCGTTCTCCAGCGGATGACGTCTGGTGCAGAGGGCGCAACGCCCGCGCCCGCTGATGCGCAGCCGACCGACACGTACTACACCGACACGATGAAGCTCAGTCACTTCTTCAACGGCGAAGGCGTGCAGCTGATTCATCAGCCGTCCGCGCATACCGACGGCGACACGCTGGTGTGGTTCCGCGGCTCTGACGTCATTGCGGCCGGGGATCTGTATTCCACGACGACCTACCCGATCGTCGATACGAAGCTGGGCGGGTCGATTAACGGCGTCGTGAACGGGCTCAATCGGATCCTCCGGCTGTCCATCGCCGAATTCCGCACCGAGGGCGGCACGCTGGTTGTGCCCGGGCATGGACGCCTGAGCGATTCGGCTGACGTGGCGTACTACCGCGACATGGTCACGATCATCCGCGACCGTGTGCAGACGATGGTCGCGAAGGGAATGACGCTCGAGCAGGTCAAGGCAGCGAAGCCGACACTCGACTACGACCCTCGCTATGGCGCGACGAGTGGCCCATGGACGACCGATCAATTCGTGGAAGCGGCGTATGTGTCGCTGGGCGGAGGGAAGGCGGCCGCACCTCGCGCCTCGCAGGGGCGCTCGAAATGATGCGAGCAGGGTTCGTTGTCGTGTGCCTGGCGATCCTCAGCGGGGTCAGACCCCGTGAGTCGATCGCTATCCAGGGGTCTGACCCCAGTCCCAAATTTGCACAGCGCGCCGGTGGTCCGCCTTCAGCCCGCGCGGCCGCGCCTGTCGATCTCACTGGACTGTGGGTCTCGGTCGTCACCGAAGACTGGCGCTGGCGCATGCGAACCCCACCGAAGGGCGATTACGCGAGCCTGCCGTTGACGCCGGCGGCGATCAAAGTGGCAGACGGTTGGGATCCGGCGAAGGATGCCGCTGCAGGTGAACAGTGCCGCCCGTACGGTGCCGCCGCAATCATGAGAGTGCCCGGCCGGATTCGAGTCAGCTGGGCCGATGACACAACCTTGAAGGTCGACACGGAAGCGGGTACGCAGACACGAACGTT
>JAICEG010000113.1 GCA_025924295.1 Vicinamibacteria bacterium | reverse complement strand
GGGAGGAACGCCGTGCCCAGCTGCGTCATCGCCAGAGCCGCGACGACCAGGAGCACGGTTGATGTCGTCATGATCAGCCAGGGATGATCCAACGCGCGAGGAAGGTCACGCGCGTAGCGCGCCTTGAGCACGCGTGCGAGCCATCCGTCATGCCCGCTGAGGATCGAGCGCGCGCGTGGGAGGAACACGACACTGAGCGCCGGCGTCACGATGATGGCCACCAGCAGCGAGGCGAGCAGCGACACGATGTAAGCAAACGCGAGCGGGCTCAGCAGCCGCCCCTCGACACCCGAGAGCCCAAAGATGGGCAGGAAAACGAGCACGATGATCATGGTGGCGAACACGATCGAGGTGCGTACTTCCAGCGTGGCATCGCGGACAACAACCGCAGCCGGCAGTTGCTCGGCAGCCGGGCGAGCCGCATTCTCACGCAGGCGCCGCACCACGTTCTCCACGTCCACGATCGCATCGTCGACGAGCGCGCCGATGGCGATGGCCATGCCACCCAGCGTCATCGTGTTGATCGTGGCGTCGAACGCGCGCAGCACGAGGACGGCGGCGGCCAGCGACAGCGGCAGCGCCGTGAGCGTCACCGCGGCGGCGCGAAGATTTGCGAGGAAGAAGACGACGATGACGACGACCAGGAGGCTGCCGTCGCGGAGGGCATGGGCAACATTGGCGACCGCGACCTCGATGAAGTCCGCCTGACGGAAGATGCGGCGATCGATCGTCATGCCGACTGGGAGCTCGCGTTCCAGCACGTCCAGTTCGCGGTCGAGCCGGGCGGTGAGTTCGACCGTGTTGGCACCGGGCTGCTTCTGCACACCCACGATCACGGCTGGCCGCCCGTTTCGCGAGCCCTCACCTCGCTTGAGTGCGGCGCCTTCCCGTACGTCTGCGATGTCGCGGACCAACACCGCGCGGTCGCCGTGTTGAGCGATCACGCTGTTGCCGATCTCGTCGGGCGTGCGCGCGCGCCCGATGGTTTGCAGCACATATTCCTGCGGCCCTTCGAGGTAAATCCCCGCTGATGTGTTCTGGCTGGCGCCGCGCACACCGTTGAGCAACTCGGTGACCGAGATGTGGTTGGCGCGCAGGAGGTCCGGATGCGCGATGACCTGGAACTGACGTTCGGCGCCACCGATGGGCGTGACCTGCGAGACACCCGATACCGCGAGCAGCCGCCGCCGCACGAGCGTGTCCGCCGTCGTGCGCAGCGCCAGTTCGTCGTCGTCTTCCGATGAGATCGCGAAGAAGAGGATCTCACCCATGATCGAGGAGATCGGCGCGAGGATTGGCTGCTCGACCTGCGGAGGGAGGCTTGCGCTGACCAGCGTCAGCTTCTCGGACACGACCTGTCGTGCGCGGAAGATGTCGGTCCCCCAGTCGAACTCGACCCAGACGACGGCGATGCCCACCGCGGTCGCCGAGCGCACACGTCGAACGTCGGAGGCGCCGTTGATGGCAGCTTCGATGGGAAAAGTGACCAGCGTTTCCATCTCTTCCGGCGCCATCCCGCGACCTTCGGCGAGGATCGTGACGGTTGGCGCTGTGAGATCGGGAAAAACATCGACCGGCATGCTGCGCGCGGTCCACGCCCCGGCACCGGCGAGCAGCACCGACAGGATGAGCACCATCCAGTGATGGTCGATCGACCAGGAGATCAAGCGCCTCATACGTTCACTCTTCCCGGTTCTCACTTCTCAGTTCTTGTTCACGTTCACGTTCACGTTCAGGTTCATGTTCGGTTCGGGGAACACACGTTCTCTGCGCTAATGCACATGTCCTTCTGCCGGAAGCCCTCGCGCTGCTGACGCAAGCTGCACTTCGTACGCCCCGCGCGTGACCACGCGTTCTCCTGGCTTGATGCCGCTCTTGATGCCCACCAGATCCCCGTCGCGCGCGGCAATCTCGATGAACCGCCGCGCGAACTCTTCGCCGCCGACCTGCACGAACACATACGGTCGCCCCGCTTCCATCAGGACAGCATCGCTCGGGACCGACGGCATTCGTGTGCGATCACGCGTGTAGAGCACTGCGCTTCCGATCTGGCCAATGAGCAGCTGTTCGCCAGGGTTATCGATCTCCAGATTCAGCGGCAATGCTCGTGTAGTCGCATCGATCACGCCCGCATCGTGCACGTGGTGCGGCTCGAGCTCCAGCGGCTTGACGATGCCGGGAATCTCCAGCGCCAATGCCGTCGCGCGGCGTGCGACCGCAACGTCGGCGGAGGGGACCTGCAGCTCCAGTTCCACGCGATCGGTGCGCACGACGCGAAAGAGCGATGCGCCTTCGTCGTATGACGCGCCCAGCGTGCCCATGACCTCGGCGAGGCGTCCGTTGATTGGCGCGCGCAGCGCGAAGGCATTGCCAGCCGCGACGCCGCCGCCGGTTCGCAGCGTTTCGTCGCGCTGTGCGAGCCGTGCTTCCGCTGCCTTGAGGCGCGCTTCGGCGACAGTCACCGTGCGCTGGGCATCCTCGACGCGCCGGGCCGGCACAGCACGTTCCGAGAGCAGATCTTCCGCGCGCGACTGCTCGACGCGTGCCGCTTCCAGGGCAGCGCGTGCCTCAGCGACATCGGCCACGAGCGTTGCGCGATCCGAGCCGGTTGCGAGTCGTGGCTCGAGATACGCGAGCACCTGACCGCTGCGCACACGCTCGCCGATCGAGAGCAGGACGTCGGCTTGCAGTCGCCCGGCTGCCGGCGCCGCAACGATCGCTTCACCGCCGGGGAGTGGATGCACGGTGGCGGGAGCGCGAACGGACATCCTGATTTCGGTCTCGCTCACCAGCGAAGTAGCGAAGTCATTCGTCCACTGTTGTTCCTTGAGGTACGAGATTGCGGCTGGATCGGATTGCTCGGCAGGGACGCCTGCGACCGCGGCCGCTTCGTCCGGGAACACCGTGATCGAGCCGAGGTCGTGCCGATCGGACAGGCCAGGAGTCTCCACGAGAAGCGCCCAGCGATACCGTCCCGGCGGCGGCGGGACGTCTTCGACACGGAACACGCCCGGACGCGATGGTTTGGGTCCCACGAGTGTCTTCGCCGTGCCCCCTGACTCCGGCGTGAACTCGATCGAGGCGTTCCCCTCGCTGATCGCTTTGAAATCCGCCATTGTCGTGAGGTGCACGGCGAAGAGGGACGTGCGACCCGCCACGAGCGGCGGGTACTCCATGAACAGCTCGGTCTTGTCCGTCCAGTGAGTGACACTCAACGTAGGGAATTCATCCTCCGCTGGCGCCGGGTCCCCGGACCTGCTGCACCCAGCGAGGCCGATCAGGATGAGCGCGACGAGGAACGAATGAGGCGATCTCATAGCGTGCTCTCCCAGCCGGTCGCAAACTCCAGCTCGATTTCCGCCTGGCGGGTTGCCAGGTCGAGGGCCACCTGACGCACGCGCGCCGACGCCCCGAGTCGAAATGCATCGAGTAGTTCGAGAATGCCGCGCTCTCCAGCGTCGTAGCTGACCTGCGCGATACGCTCGATCTGTGTCGTAGCCGCTGCTGCCTGCGTACGGTATCGATCAGCAGCGGCGCGGCGTTGAATCACGGCCTCGCGAAGCGAGTCGACCTGGCCGCGAAGCGTGAGCCGGAATGCTTGCGCCTGCGCTTCGGCCTGCGCGATTCGCGCGGTTGCCATCGTGCGCTCCGGCTGCGCGCGATCGAACAACGGGATCGCGACGTGGAGGCTGAAGACGCTGCCGATATCACCAGTGCCAGCCGTCGACGACTTCGTACCAGCGACGATCTCCGGCTCCGGAACGAGACGCCGTTCTGCCGCACGCGCGGCCAAGCGTGCCGACTCGAGTTCGTGTCCGATCGCTGCGAGTTCGCCTCGCGTCATGTCGGCGCGTTCGAGCAGGGTTGTCAGATCCGGAACGGGGGCGGGCTTCACCTCGCCCGACGTCGCGACGATCGCTCCCGGCTGTGGGCCCAGGAAGCCGGCCACGACAGCCTGCGCGCGCGCGCGATCGGAAACCGCGGTCGAAAGCTCCGCTTCGACGTCGAGCACCTCGCGCTCGGCGCGAAGCCGATCGAAGCCGGCGGCATCGCCGGCCTTCTCTCGCGCCGCGAGAATGTTTGCCAGGCCTTGCAGGCGATCGCGCGCGGCGATCCATTCGCGCTCTCTCGTCTGCGCCGCGAGCAGATCGGCAAACGCCAGCTGAAGATCGGCCCGCAGGCGGCGAACGTCATCGTCGGCGCGACTCGACGTCGCCGCGACCATGGCGGATGCCGACTGTGAATCGAGCCCGCGGCGTCCG
Organism: Vicinamibacteria bacterium; assembly: GCA_025924295.1. Lineage (GTDB taxonomy): Bacteria > Acidobacteriota > Vicinamibacteria > Vicinamibacterales > UBA2999 > Gp6-AA40. The sequence continues at coordinate 8,046 of JAICEG010000113.1, read as the reverse complement.
GTCACCGGGAGCGGCTGCGTCACCATCGTCAGGTGCTCGGTGACGCCGGCGACCGATTCCCGATCGATTGTCAGGCGCGGATTCGGCCAGCGACCGGCCGCGAGCACATCGGCGCGGGCGATTTCGACCCCACTGCGGACTGCCCGCACGCGCGGACTGTCAGGAGACAACTGAGCAAGCGCCTGCGACTCGGTCAACGACGTTTGACCAGCGACACTGGTCGACGCCACTCCGATGACGATCGCGGCGTGCACGATGCACGTGCGCATGAACCCCCCATGACTGCGAACTGGGCCAGCGTGCGGTCCTCAGTCGGCAGTCGATTTCCTGAAACGTGTACGAACGACGGACAGGCCCGTCAGATCAGGACAGGGAGGAAGGGGGGCGGGCGGGACTCGAGTGCGTCGAGGAGAGGTGGATCGTGACCGTGCGTGACTTCGACAGCAGGATGTGCGGGCCTTTCCTGCGGCGCGTCGAAGCCGAAGACCGGAGGCGGCGCAACTGGAACATCGAACAGGGCGGGCGCGACCGCGACCGCTGCCTGCAGATACACGGCGCGCTCGTGCTCAGACTCGTGGGCGGTGATGCCGTCTTGGTGATCCTGATGTGCGCGCTCGTGCCCGGACAGATGCGCGTGAACCGCGGTCTCGTGATGCTGATCGCCATCCTCCGCGACATGGGCATGCAGGAAGGGGCCATACAGCGCCCCCACCGGCACAGCCATGGCCAGAAGCCACGCGATCGAGCGACGGAAAGCCATCACGGTTTGCCTGGTCGAATTCTACTCTCGATGGTCAGAACGACACATGCAGGGCAATCCGCGCTGATCGAGGGATGGCGGCATGGAAGTGGATGTCCTCGACCGGCTCAGGTTCGTCGCGCAGTTGAGACTCGAAGAAGTAGTCGATATCGGATACCTCGGCGTCGAAGATGTTGTACGCCTCGGCTGTCAGGCGAAGTTGTTCCGAGAACTTGTAGCCGATCTCCCCGTTGAAGATCGACGTCGACTTCGACTTCACGCTGTTGTCCTCGAGGAGCGGCCGTGGCCCGAAGTGGCGAATTCGGAAGCCTGCAAAGGGTCCCTTGCTCATGCCGGCCGGCGGGTTGATCGCGATACCGCCGGAGATCACGCGGTTCAGCGCACCCGGCACGTAGGCTTCGTCCTCCGGAACATCGAGGAAACGCGCATGCGAAAACGCGATGTCGACGTCCAGCGCGACCCACGGGTTTGGATAGAAGTAGTTCGTGATCTCAAGGCCATAGCGACGGCTCGGTGGCCCTTCCTCCGTGCTGCCGGAGTCGCCGACGTAGATCAACTCGGAATCGAAATCGAGATACCAGAGCGTCGCCGTCGTCTGCAGTTTGCGGACTGCGACGTTGCGGAAACCGAACTCGCCACCCTTCGAGCGTGCAAACGGAGGCGAGGACGCCACTGGCTCACCCGTTGCCGGGTCGACCTGCAAGACCACACCAAGCCCCGAGTTCGAGTGGAAGCCCATTCCCCAGTTCGCGTAGAACTCGGTGCTCTTCCACGGCCCCAGGACCGTCGAGACCTTCGGGCTGAAAATGCCTGACGTGTCTTCGCCGGAATTCAGCGGATTGTTGGAGGTGACGTTCCAGTTGTAGAGGTCTCCGCGCAGGCCGACTGTGGTGCGCACCACGCGGCTCCATTCGATTTCCGATTCCGCGAAGGCGCCCACCGATGTCTGGTCGACATCGTCGGCCCTCAATGTCTCGAGGCGAACCGTCTCACGCGTGTGGTAGAGACCAAGGGGTCCGCCTACCGAATCGTTGCGCAACTCCATGCCGAACGCATTCTCGGTTGACTTCCCACCAATGCGTGCGATGCGCCGATGAGTCAACTTCGCACCGGCCGTCCAGCGCTCTTCGAACTGTTCGAACTGGTCGCCGTTCTCTGGATCGTCGAGGAAGTAGGTGAAGTTGTGGAACAGCTGCACGCCGTAGCGCTGCACGTAGCCAGTGATGCGGGTCGAATCATTCGAGTCAGACTGCTGCCAGTCGAAGATGCCGGCGTAGCGGTAGGTCTCACCACCGTCGGTCTCTTCGATGAAGCCGAAGCGGTCGATCTCGCCGCTGTCGACGGCTCGCTGCGGGATCTGATCGGTCGAGTGCCAGTGATTCGAGAACCCGAGAAATGTCAGCGACAGCCCGTTACGCGAATTGCCCTGCGTGTATCTCACGACGCCGTTGTACTTGTCCTTGTTGTTCGGACTTACCCATGGCCCGTTATCGCGCTCCCACTCGAAGGCGGTGAGCAGGTTCCCGGCGCCCACCTTCGGCGAGACAGCGCCGAAAACGCGCCCGTAGTCGAAAGAACCGCCGGTGACGCTGACGATTGGACGTTCGAGCACGTTGAAGTAGTTGATGTTGGCCGAACCTGCCGAGGAGAAGTCACCGTTCTCGGCGTAGTAGGGTCCCTTGCGAAACTGTACGCCGCTCACCAGCTCCGGGATAAGGAAGTTGGAGTCGGCGTAGCCCTGCGCGTGCGCATGCGTGGGCATGTTGACCGGAATGCCGGCAATCGTCTGCGCGAAGTCGAAGCCGTGATCGAGATTGAAGCCTCGAAGGTAGTACTGGTTGGCCTTGCCCTCCCCGCTGTGCTGACTGATCACCATTCCTGGGACAGTTTCGAGCACCTCGGTTGGTCGGTTGACCGGGCGGACGGCGAGCTGCGCGGCGGTGATGGCACCTTCGCTGGCGGCAGACGCGACACCGATCAGGTTCTCAGCAGGGTTCTCGATTTCGGCCAGGTTCCGGAAGGTTCGTGGTGCCGTGACGACGATGTCCGCGCTGGTGGCCACGAGCATCGTGGCATTGGCGGTGACCGCGTTCCCCGCAGTCACCGTGACGGCACGACGGACCATGCTGAAGTTGATCAACCGGATTGTCAGCTCCGCTGCCCCCGCGGGCACCTTGTCGAAGCGATAGATACCCACTCCGTCGGTCGTGGTCTCGAGGGGTGCCTGCGCTCCTGCAGGCAGGAGCTCGACGGTTACACCCGGAAGAACACCTCCCGTCTCATCGGAGACGGTGCCCGTGACCGAACCAGTGCCCTGGGCCAACGCATGAGCGGTTGGAACGAGAAGAAATGAAGCAACAACCGCCGCGCGAAAGAATCCCCGCATGAGTCGTGATGCTAGTCACGAACGTTGGGAATTGCTCCTGAAGAGTTCCTGAATCCTTTGTCAGGAGGAATTCAGAAGCGGTTATGCAATGGCACGCTTCCTGTAGTAAGGCGCCCGAGGAGGACGCGATGGCCGATGAGAACCTGCTGACGAGGCGTGAGTTTACGGTCGAAACCGCTCTTGCGATGTTGGCCGGCGTGACGATCACCATCACCGGGTGCGGGGATGATGACGATGACAATCCGACGAACCCAACGCCACCAGCGGCGACTGACAGGACCGGGACGGTCAGCACCGACGCCGGGCATACTCACACTGGCGCGGTGATCACGGCGGCTCAGATCACCGCTGGAAACGCAATTACGTTGACTCTTACGGGCACCACGACGCACACGCACACGGTGGCCGTGTCTCAAGCCGAGCTCACGCAAATCAGCGGGGGGACGCGCGTGCAAAAGACCTCTTCGAACGACAACGGGCACACGCACACGGTCACGTTCAACTAGTCGAGACCGATTTCATCAACAACCAGGTTCCAACTCCCAACTCCCAAGAAGCACGTTGGGGGTTGGGAATTGGGAAGTTGACAGAGCCGTTTTCTACCGTCGTTCGACGGTTCTGTGGATCTTCTCGCTCCAGAAAACTGGATCAGGCTCGTGGGCAGGGGCGGCTATACCGCCGAGATTGCGAACGACCCGCTTCAGGCCAAGGAATAAACCGATGGCGCTCGTGGTCAGTCCTCCCAGGCTGAGAAGGATCATCCCCACATCCCAGAGCGGCCGCTGGTAATACCAGAACGAGAAGTCGAGGCTGTGAAGCCCGTTGTACAGCCAGCGCTCGACACGATCGAGCCGATGCACGCGTCCGACCAGTTGGCTCATGCGCGGATCGATATAGAGCCACGTTCGATCCGGATCATCGAGCTTCACGCGCAGGACCGGCAACGGCGCCAGCCCGTCGCGAGAGTAGTAGTACGAATCGTAGGTCGCGAGCATCTCGCTGTTCGTGATGGCCGCGTCGGGAACGGCACTTCTGACGCGAGCGAGCAACGCTTCGGCGGGGAAGTCGCGATCGTGCGCCTGGAACGTCGTGGCACTCACGACCGTCTGTGCGGCGTCACGCGATCTGACGGCGAAGTAGGGCTCGTGCCCGCGCACTTCGGTCCCCGCAGTGGGATCCGGATCGCGCCGGACGACGAAGAACGGCTGCTCCTGGATGCGAACGTATTCGACTTCCTTGATCGCGCGACCGCCGGAAATCGCCTGCCACGCGCCGGCGTTCAGCGATGGAAACGCGTCGAGGCCGCCTGCGTTGCTCGTGAACGCCTCGCGCAACCCGCCGCCGAACCGGCCTGCGCTCGTGGCCCAGCCGAATGGCTCCATCGACAGCCAGCCGCTGAACACGAACGTCAGCGCGAACACGCCGAACACCAGGCCGCTGACGTAATGCCATCGCATCCAGCCCGAATAGGGCAGATACGAGCCGATGCGCCTGAGGCTGAACGGGCGGGTGATTCGCAGTTGCATGACGCCGAGCACGATGCCGAGCAGCGAGAGCGCGATCCCGAGGCCCGCCGTCCACAGCACCACCTGTCGCCAGAGCGGCTGATTGAGACGCAGCGGCGCGAAGTAGAAGAAGTGCGGGATGGCGCCGACCCAGGCGAGCGCGCGGCTGCCACGCGTCGTGACGACGGTGACTTCCGCAGTGCGCTCCGAGACGTACAACTCGGTCCCTGCGTCATCGTCCACTGTGAACTTGTGCATCGGCCCCTGGCGCATGGTCAGCGACCACTGATCGGGGCTCGTCAGGCGCGCGACGTAGTGCAGGCGATTCGCGGGAAGCCGGACGAACGCTGCCGCGACGGTCTGTGCCTGTGCGGCATCGATATCGACAAGGAGGTCGCCGGTGTCCGCGAAGACCGTGGTCGATTCGCGTCCGGCGGCGAATCGGTACGCCGGGCGGTTCATGACGGTGAGCAGCGTGACGCGGCTCGGGTCGTCGAACAGTTCGGCACGTTCGAGCGCCTCCGCGGCGGAGAGCCGCACGGCCGACATGTCAACCGGTGCGAGCCGCTCGAGACGCAGGTCGGAGGTGAGCCGAGGCATCCCGCGCGCGTACAGCATCGCGATGCCGGACGCGAACCACGAGACGAAGATCAGGCTGAGCGCGATCCCCAAGTACCGATGGAAGAGGATCAGATACTTGCGCATACGCCTCCTGCAGCGGCCTAGTATACCTACCCATAGCCCGGAGCCCGCAGCGTTTGATAGACTCCCCGGGAACCTTTTGCGGAGAATGCGTGTGATGTTTCGTGTGTGGACGGCGCTCATCCTTGGATGTCTTCTCGTTGTGGCCGCAACGGGTGTGAGTGCTCAGCGGCGCGGCGGCGATCCCAAGGCTGCCGCGGTCAAGAACCCAGTCCCATCGACGCCGGCCTCGATCAAAGCAGGGCTGACGGCGTACAACATGAACTGCCGCCATTGCCATGGCCTGCGCGGGAAGGGCGATGGTCCCCTGGCACCCAAGAACCCGCCGCCGGCGGACCTGACCGACGCCATGTGGGATCACGGATCGAGCGATGGTGAGATCTTCGCCATCATCATGAACGGCGCTCCGGCACCGATGACCGAGATGAAGGGCATGAAGGGCACGTTGCAGGATCGCGACGTGTGGAACATCGTCAACTACATTCGCAGCGTCGGACCGAAGCCGGCAGCCACGAAGTGAGTCCCGGTGAGGTTACCCCTCGTCGGTAGCACGTTCGTACGACTCTGTCTGATCCTCGTTCTCGTGCTGGCGACCGGCGTCGGCTGCAGTATCTTCGAGCGGAACGTCCCGCAGCCTTCTGCGGCACCGTTGCTTCCGGGGCAGACGGCGGACGTGTTCACGACCGCACGTCCCACGTTTGCCGCCGCGCTCGACGACTTCCTCGGCCGCCATCCGGTCGTCGTCGAACAGCCGTTCCAGTTCCCGCACAACATTCACGTCGGCCAGAAGATCGCATGCACCGAGTACTGTCACGAGACGGTCTCGGAAGGACCGGTTGCGGGGCTCCCGAGCGTGCGCACCTGTATGGGGTGCCATCGCACGATTGCGGCGAACCGTCCGCGCATCCGCCAGATCACCGAGATGCAGCAGTCGGGACGCGACTTCGCCTGGAACCGCGTCTTCGGATACGCGCCGTCGGCGCACGTCAGGTTCAACCACGCACCGCACATCCGGGCCAACGTCGAGTGCTCGACCTGTCACGGCAATATCGGCGGTCAACAAGTGGCCCAGCGGAACGTCGAGATGACGATGGGCTTTTGCGTGAACTGCCACCGTGAGCGCAAGGCTCCGGATGATTGTTTGACCTGCCACTTCTGATGGACCGCCGTTCCTTCATCAAGCTCACCGCCATTACCGGCACCAGCGCGGCACTTGCCAGCTGCGGCAATCCCGAGAACGAGATCATCCGGTTCGTGCCGGATGAAGACATCATGCCCGGCATCGCGACGACGAAGCCGAGCGTCTGCACGCTGTGCGCGTCGGGGTGTGGGCTGTCGGTGCGTCTGATGATGGCGGACGCCGACGTCGTTCGAAACGGGCAAGCCGGTCTGGTTCGCATTCACGCCGCGAAGAAGCTCGAAGGGCGCGCCGACCATCCCGTCAACCAGGGCGGGTTGTGTGCGCGCGGTCAGGCGGCGATCCAGGTCACCTATCATCCCGACCGCATCACGCAACCGTTGCGTCGCAAGGGCGATCGCGGGCAGGGGCAGTACGACGCGGTTTCCTGGGATGACGCGATCGCCGAGCTCGTATCTCACCTCGATGGCCTTGCGTCATCTGGCAACCAGAAATCGCTGGTCTACCTCGGTCGCGGATCTCGTGGCCATCGCGCCGCGTTGATCGACCGGTTCCTCGCGGCGTTCGGTGCCCCCGGCGCAGTCCACTGCGATCTGTTCAACGACGATGTGCTGCGTCGTGCCAATGGCCTCAGCTTCGGCCGCGCGCAGCTGCCGACGTTCGATCTGCCGAACGCGAGATACGTCCTGAGCTTCGGTGCTGATTTCCTCGGCACCTGGAATTCGCCGACCTCGCAGGGACATGGCTACGGCCTGATGCGGCAGGGACGTCCCGGTATCCGGGGGATGTTCGTGCAGGCCGAGTCGCGCATGACGCAGACCGGCGCGAACGCGGATGAGTGGGTGCCGATCAGGCCGGGGACCGAAGGTGTGCTGGCCCTGGGACTGGCCCACGTGATCATGGCCAACAAGCTCCGGCCGGCGAATGCGAGCGGGCGTGCCGGATCGCTCATCGATGGTTGGTCATCCGGGTTGAGCGACTTCGCCCCGGAGCAGGTCGAGAAGACGACCGGCGTCGCAGCGACGCGCGTCGAACGGCTGGCGCGCGAGCTTGCCGATATCAGCCCGTCGGTCGTCGTCATCGGTGGCCCGCCGCTCGCGCAGACCAACGGTCTGTTCAGTGCCCTTGCCGTGAATGCGCTCAACGCGCTGCTCGGAAGCATCGAGCGGCCGGGCGGGCTGTCCTTCACGCCTCAGTTCAATCTCGCGGCCGCCGCGAAAGGATTGGCCGGGACTGCCGCAGCGTCATCGTCCGTCGATCGCCTTGCCGCGGGAATTCTCGACGGGTCATCCGTCCCGCAGGTCCTCCTGCTCGATGGCGCGAACCCGGTCTTCACGTCGCCGAAAGCGTGGCGCGTTCGCGAAGCGCTCGAGAAGATGCCCTACATCGTCAGCTTCGGCAGCTTCCTCGATGAAACTGCGGCGCTGTCCGATCTGATTCTTCCCGATCACTCATTCCTCGAGACCTGGGCGGAAGCACTGCCGGAATCCGGATCGATGACGGCCGTCGTCAGCGCGGCGCCTCCCGCGATGATGCCGCTGCATTCGACGCGCTC
>JAICEG010000112.1 GCA_025924295.1 Vicinamibacteria bacterium | reverse complement strand
GATTTCGCGCTCTCCCCACATGAGCACGAACACCACCAACAGCAGATAGGGCACCCAGGCCATGAAGACCTGCGACCCGGTGTGACGTGCCTTGGTTTCCGAGACGGGCTGGTCGCCCTCGAGCCGCATGATCGTCCTGGGCTTCCACACCTTCAGCACGACCACCATGACGATGATGCATGTCAGTGAACTGAGAATGTCAGTGAGCTCAGGCCCCATGTAGTTGGACACGTAGTACTGCACACCGGCAAACGAGACGCCGCAGGCCACGATCGCTGGCAACACCTCGAGCGCGCGCCTGCCCCCGGCCATGACGACGATCAGATATCCGGGGATGACGATCGAGATCATCGCGCAGAGCTTTCCAACCATGCCGCTCAAAGGCAGCACCGGAAGACCTGTGACGTTCGCAAGCGTCGTCACCGGGATGCCAATCGATCCGAAGGCGACTGGTGCGGTGTTCGCGAGCAGACAGATGCCCGCGGCGTAGAACGGGTTGAAGCCGAGACCGGCAAGCATCGCGCCGGATACGGCGACGGGTGCGCCGAATCCGGCCGCGCCCTCGATGAACGCGCCAAACGAGAAGGCGATGAACATCGCCTGCAGGCGCCGGTCTGTGGTCAGACCGCCGATGGAATCCTTGATGATCTCGAACTTGCCGGTATCGACGGCAAGCCTGTACAGCATGATCGAGGCAAACACGATCCATGCGATCGGGAAGAGGCCGAAGGCTGCGCCATAGATCGTCGAGATCAGCGCGAGGCCGACCGGCATGCCGTAGACCAGGAGCGACACGAGGAGCGCCGAGACGAGCGCAGCGGCAGCGGACATCCACGCCGGCTTGCGCAGCACACCGAGCATGACGAACAGCACGATGATCGGGATCGCCGCCGCGATGGCCGACAGACCCAGACTCCCCGCAATCGGTTCATAGTTGTGCTGCCACATATCTCCTCTTTGGTCCTTGGTGCTTCGTTCCTGGTTCCTGGTCCTTTGTTCTCAGTTCTCAGTTCTTCGTTCTTCGTTCTTCGTTCTTAGTTCGTGTTCCGTGGATCGACGCCCCTGATCGAAGCGTCGAGCAGCTCGATGGGGTGCACGATCGGCCAATCGTGCCCGAGGGCCTGTGCTGCCGCGGCGATCTGCAGCGTGCAGCCGGGATTGCCCGTGGCAATCATATCCGGCGACAGCGTCGCGATGTTGCGCGCTTTTCGCTGTCCCAGTTCGGCCGCCGGCTCCGGCTGCACGAGATTGTAGATGCCCGCGCTTCCACAGCAAATCTCGGATTCGGCCGGGGTCAGAACTTCCACGCCGGGAATGGACTGGAGCAGCGCGCGCGGTTCGCTGCGCACACCCTGACCGTGCGCAAGGTGACACGCGTCGTGATACACGACGCGCGCAGGAATAGGGCGACGGACCGCACGCGGCTCGCCGAGTTCGACCAGTAATTGCGAGACGTCGCGAACTTTCCGGCTGATCGCCCTGGCCCGTTCAGCCCAGTGAGGATCGCCTTCGAACAGCTCCCCGTAGTCCTTCATCGCCGAGCCACAACCGGCCGCGTTCGTCACGATACGGTCTACTCCCGCCTTCTCGAACACCTCGATGTTGTGACGTGCCAGCTCGCGAGCCTGATCGATATGGCCGGCATGGAGCGGCAACGCGCCACAGCAACCCTGCGCACGCGGTGCATCGACGCGGCATCCCTCGGCAGCCAGCACCCGGGCGGTCGCCTCGTTCACACCGGCAAACGCTACGCGTTGTACGCAACCCTCGAGGAGCGCAACCGTCAGTCGCTCGCCGCCCACGGCTGGCGTTCGCTCCGGAACTCTCCCGAGCAGTCCCGCGAGGCTCACGCGAGGTGCCACGGCGAGAAGGGCCTGCAGCCGCGCCGGAAAGAGGCGCGCCAGGCTCGGCTTGATTCCCCCGTTGCGTCCCATGAAGGGTGACAACGCAAGAAGGGGCGCCATGAGGATCCGCAGCCTCGAGGGATACGGAAGGAGCGTCATCAGAAGCCGTCGGAACCACCGCTCATCGTCGGGCCGCTGGTAATGACGCTCGATCTGAACGCGTGACTTCTCGATGAGCGGCGCGTACTGAACACCCGACGGGCAGGCAGTGACACAGGCCAGGCATCCCAGACAGCGATCGAAGTGCTGCACGAACGAGGAGGTCATCTCCGCGCGCCCTTCGAGCCCGGCTTTCATCAGATAGATCCGTCCGCGCGGCGAATCCATTTCTTCACCCCACAACACGTAGGTAGGGCAGGTCGGCAGACAGAAGCCGCAATGGACGCACTTGTCGATCAGCGCGCGTGACGGCTGATCGGGGCCTTTAAATGGCGGGTTGCTCGTCAACTACCAACTCCCAACTGCCAACTCCAACCACCAAGTCCAGCTGCTCCGACTCCGTGTCTTTGGGAGTTGGAGGTTGGACGTTGGAGATTGACATGCGTCCAGATCAGATCGGTCCTCTTCCGGCATTCAGGATGTTCTGTGGATCGAATTTACGCTTGAGCACACGCCCGACCTCGATCGCACCAGTCGATGGCCCCCAGACGTCGATCTGTTCCTTGACGCGACGGTTGGCACGCAGGATCACGACGTGTCCGACCTCACCGGCTGCGCGCAGATCGCCGACCGCGGCCAGAACGGTGCTGTCTTCTCCTTCGAGACGAAGGAGCCCGGCGCCCATCGTGCGACCGGCAAATGCCGCGACTCGACACCCACGGCTCTGAAGACGCGCGAGAAGTGCGATGACGGCGGGGAGATTCGAAGGCAGCCAACTCAAGCGCAGCACGGTGCCGCCTTCCAGCCACGGCGCGCGAATCTGCTCTCCCCAGAGCGCCGCTTCCTCGTCTCCACTCAGTACCGTAGGCGCGCTCGACAACAGACGTCTCGCTTCTGCCGCCTGCGCCTCCGTCGCGGCCGGGCTCGATGCCATCCGCATCAGCAGGACCCATCGTCCATTGGCGGCATACACGTCGAAGGAGGTCAACTCCACCTGGCTGCCGTGAAGCGCGGCCACGTCACGAGCCAGCGCCACGCCGTCGACGTAGCTGCCGACCAGCGTCATCGAGGCAAGCGGCAACGGAAGCAGCTTGAACGTTGCGTCGACGATCACCGCGAGCGTCCCGTGCGAGCCGCTCACAAGTTTTCCGAGGTCGTAGCCGGCCACGTTCTTCACCACGGTTCCACCGGCCGTCACGAGCCGGCCGTCGGTCATCGCAAGCGTGACACCAATCAGCAGATCGCGCGGCGTTCCGAAGCGATGGCGCATCGGGCCGGCATCGTTGGTCGCGATGATGCCGCCGACAGTCGCGTCCTCGAATGCACTTTCAACGGGCAGGTGTTGACGATGCTCGAAGAGATGACGATTCAGCGTCGCCAGCGGCATCCCCGCCTGCGCGGTGACCGTCATGTCGCCGTAGCGATGCGCCACGAGGCGACCGAGCCTGGCGGTTCCGATGACCAGATCGATGCGATCGGCGACGCGGCCCCAGCCGATCTTGGAGCCGCCACCCCGCAGCACGGTGAGCTGCCGTTCGCGCGACGCGTCCGCGAGGACGCGGGCGAGGTCTTCGGGGCTTTCCGGAAGTGCGACGCGGAGTGGAACCACTCCGTCGATCGCGTCTTCAGCCGTACCTGGTCGCAGGGCTTCGGACACACTCATCAGAAACGCTCACCAAGCCCGGCGCGTTCGATGGGATGCTCCCGGTACGGACCGGGAACTTCCCCACAGAGCCTGGGAGTCGGCAGGACCTTGCCCGGGTTGCACAAACGCTTCGGATCGAGCGCGTCGCGAACCGACTGCATCACGTCGAGGCTGTCTTCCGAGAACATCCTTGGCATGAACTCTTTCTTGTCAGCACCGACGCCGTGTTCACCGGTGATCGAGCCACCGGCTTCCACGCAGTAGATCAGGATCTCTCCAGCCACGCGTTCGGCGAGCGCCGACTGCCCTTCGATGCGCTCGTCGTAGCAGATGAGTGGATGCAGGTTGCCATCGCCAGCATGGAACACGTTACCGATTCGAATGCCCTCGCGCTCCGCGAGCTGACGGATTCGCGCCATGACCTCGGGCAGCTTCGTCCGCGGCACCACGCCGTCCTGCACGTAGTAATTGGGCGAGATGCGGCCCATCGCCGCGAACGCGGCCTTCCTTCCCTTCCAGATTCTTCCGCGCTGCGCTTCGTCCTGAGCGACCTCGATGCGCGTTGCTCCGGCATTCCGGCACGTGGCTTCGACGATGCCGAACAGCTCGGCGACCTCGGCCGACGGCCCATCGAGCTCGACGATCAGGATGGTGTCGGCGGGAGGGAAATTGGGATGGACCGCGGCTTCGGCCGCCTCGATCGCCACGGCGTCCATCATCTCGACCGCCGCGGGAACAATCCCGGCAGCGATGATCTCGGATACGGCGGCCCCCGCCTCGCTCGTGCTGTTGAACGCGGCCAGAAGCGTCTGCACGCTTTCGGGCTTGCGCAGGATCCGAACGACCACTTTCGTCACAACAGCGAGCGTGCCCTCGCTGCCAACGAGAAGGCCGAGCACGTCCGGCCCTGGCGCATCGGCAAGTGGGCTACCGATCTGCACGAGTTCCCCGTTCGGCAGCACCGCCTCGACAGCCAGGATGTGATGCACGGTGAAGCCGTACTTCAGGCAGTGCGCACCGCCCGAATTTTCAGCAACGTTCCCCCCCAGCGAGCACACCTGCTGACTGGATGGATCCGGCGCGTAGTAGTAGCCGTGCGGTGCGACCTGGCGCGTAATCTCGAGATTGGTGACGCCGGGTTCGACCGTGACGCGACGATTGGGAATGTCGATCTCGAGCACTCGATTCAACTTGGCCAGAGTGATGACCACTCCCCCGGCCACCGGGAGCGCACCGCCGGAGAGCCCGGTCCCATGCCCCCGCGCCACGAATGGAACGCCTTCCCGGTCGCAGATGCGCACGATCTTCTGCACATCGGCCGCGGATCGCGGGAGCAGGACGACATCCGGCATGCTGCGGAGATGCGGCAGGGCGTCGCATTCGTACGTCACCAGCTGCACCGGTTCCGTGAGCACGGCCTCGGGTCCGATCGCGTCCCTGAACTGTTCGACGATTCGCTGATCCATAACCTGTCAACTACCAACTCCCAGTTTCCAATTCCCAAATTGCAACCTCGTTGGGAGTTGGAGGTTGGGCGTTGGGAGTTGGCTGCGGAAGTTGTCGAACTCTGTCGTGCGCCCCCAGATGGTACACTCGCCCAACGTGCGAATACGACTGGACTACGGAACCGACGGTCTCGACGTCGATCTGCCGGACGAGCGGGTGACGGTCATCGAGCCGGTACCCAGACCGGCTGTCCCGGATGCGAGGGCGACGCTGCTTCAGGCAATTCGCTCTCCGCTCGAACGGACGCCGCTGCGCGATACGGTACGCGCCGGTCAGAAAGTCGCGATCTCGGTATGCGACATCACGCGGGCGCAGCCGAGAATCGAACAAATCCAGGCGCTCTTCGAGGAGATGCCGCAGGTCAGGGACGAGGACGTCACGATCCTCATCGCGACCGGGACCCATCGCGGCAACACGCCGGCAGAACTCGAACGCATGCTCGGCCGGGAAATCCTGGGCCGCTTCAAAGTCATCAATCACGACAGCCGTGACGCCTCGACGCTGGCGCGCGTCGGCACGACATCGACAGGTGTCCAGGTCTTCCTCAACCGCGAGTTTCTCCAGGCGGACCTGCGCATCACGACCGGTTTCGTCGAGCCGCATTTCTTCGCGGGCTTCAGCGGCGGGCCGAAGATGGTCGCGCCCGGGCTGGCCGGCCTCGAGACGGTGATGACGCTCCACGATGCGCGGCGCATCGGCCATCCGCTCGCGACGTGGGGCGTGACCGAGGGGAACCCGATTCACGATGACGTGCGCGAGATCGCACGGATGGTCAACGTCCACTTCGCGCTGGATGTGACGCTCAACCGCGAACAGAAGATCACCGCGGCATTTGCCGGCGACATCTTCGCGGAGCATCGCGCGGCGTGCGCCTACGCGAAGGGCACCGCCATGCGCCAGGTGCCTTCCCCCTTCGACGTCGTTGTCACGACCAACTCGGGGTATCCGCTCGATCAGAACCTCTATCAGGCGGTCAAGGGGATGTCGGCCGCGGCCAAGATCGTCAAGCGCGGAGGGACGATCGTCGCCGCCGCCGAGTGCCGCGATGGCCTTCCCAACCACGGCTCGTATGGCGCCGTGCTCGCGTCAGCGCCGAATCCGGCCGCTCTGCTCGAGATGATCTGCGCTCCGGGCTATGCCGTTCCCGATCAATGGCAGGTGCAGATACAGGCGCAGATTCAGACCAGGGCTCAGGTCCTCATCAAGACCGACGGCCTCGGTCCGGATCAGATCCGCGCCGCTCATTTCACGCCGATCGATGACGTGTCGAGCGCAGTGCGGTCAGCGCTGGCACAAGGGGGAACGGCGGCGACCCTCTGCGTGCTCCCGCAGGGACCGCAGACGATCCCCTATCTGGTGACTGAAGCCTGACCGTGACGCTCTCGGATCCCAAGACCATCCTGCTGGCGGCGCTCATCGTCGTCAGTGCTGTCTTCGTAGCGCTGTGGGCTCGGGCCTCTCTGTTGCGCATTGCCGTCGGGGCCGTCACCAACTTTTTCGACACGCTCGGCATTGGTTCGTTCGCCACCACCACGTCGTTCTTTCGTCTCCGCAAGCTGGTGGCGGACGAAAACATTCCCGGGACGCTCAACGTCGGGCACGCGCTCCCGACGGTGGTGCAGGCGCTCATCTACATCACGATCGTCGAAGTGGAGTTCACGACGCTCTCGCTGCTGATCGTGTCGGCGATCGGCGGTTCCTGGCTGGGCGCTGAGATTGTGGCCGGCCTTCCACGCGGCGCCATCCAGCGCGGCATGGGCGTCGCGCTGCTCGTCGCGGCGGTGCTGATGACGATGACCGCGCTCGATCGGTTTCCGGGCGGCGGCACCGCAGTGGCGTTGACGACAGGCAAGCTCGTGCTGGCGTGCGGCATCAACTTCGCACTCGGCGCCCTCATGACGCTGGGCATCGGACTCTACGCGCCGTGCATGATCATGGTGAGCCTCCTGGGGATGAATCCAACGGCAGCGTTCCCCATCATGATGGGATCCTGCGCATTCCTGATGCCGATTGCCGGCTATCAGTTCATCCGGAAGAACAAGTACGACCTGCGCGCCGCCGTCGGCCTGACCATCGGTGGCATCCCGGGCGTGCTGGTCGCAGCGCTGATCGTGCGAGCGCTGCCGCTCAACTACGTTCGCTGGCTGGTGGTGGTCGTCGTGGTGTACGCGGCGATTTCGCTGCTGCGATCGTCAATGCGACGCATGGGGGCCGTGAATCGAGATGACTTCGCTGGAGCTTGATGTTCACGACACACCGAGGCAGTGAGGCTATGAGGCTCAAGCCCAAGGATTTCCTCAGTGCCTCGGTGCCTCTGTGTGTCGTATTCATAGTCGAGGCAGGTCGTTTCTGTGACTAGCCGGCACTCAATGAATCTGCTCAGTAAGAATGGCTGCAATCACGCCGGCTTCATCGACACAAACAACGTGTGTAAGCGAAGGGGGCAAGTCGAACGCGTCTCTCGCCCACTTTTCAACGCCGCGACTGGGAACGTCGTACCTCAATTCGCGCGTTGCCCCCCCAACCCGACAATTTGTCGCAAGGTCCACGCTCGTCTGCAGCATCAATCGTTCTGGCGCTCGTAGGTGGACCAGCATCTCGTTGTAAGTCCGACTCCAACTGTCCTGCTTCGTACAATCCCACCCGATGATTCGGGTCTTGATCGTGGCTGTCACAGGCGACAGTAACCAGAATCACCGCCAATGCGGCAAGCACCCATCGAGGCGGGCGTGCATTCATAGAGTGTTCTGAGTCGTTCGATCTTCGTGAGCTTCGTGCCTCGTCAATGCGTGAGCGCGTGAATCAGCACGTCAATGCCTAACGCGTAGCCCGCGGGCGAGAACTGATAGAAGAACGCGGGATCCTCGCCTTCACGCTCCCAGGAGTCGGCAACATCGGTGTTGTGCGTCATCAGCACCATGGGGCGCCGATGCTTGTCACGGATCACGCGGAAGTGGACCTCCTCGCTATCCGCTCCACGCTCGGACGTCTCCTGTCCCCCGCTGCGCCGCCAGAACTGGATGTTGGTGATCTGGGGAATCTGCTTTACCTCGAACAGGCTGTGGAGGAGCGGATCGCTCATCTCCACATCCTCGATCGGGTACTCCGACGGCGGCAGCACCCTCGCGATCTGCGACTCCCAGTGGTCCCACGCGGCCGATCCCCAGAAGTCGTCGGCCCACAGGAACCCACCCTTCAACAGGTACGTCCGCAGGCGCTCGGCTTCATCTTCCCGGATACCGATGGTGCCGGCATCGGACGCCACCGTGATCGGACAGTTGAACAGCGCGTCATCGGTGAGGCGAACGACGTAGAAGTTCGGCTGCTGACTTTCGTCGCGGCTGACGCGAGTCTTGGTCAGCTCTGACAGCCGCGTCATCAGGTTGATCTCGGCGTAGGGATAGTCGGTCTGCCAGCCGATTCCGGAGTACTCCATCCGGACGGAGCGATAGGCAAGGCGGCAGATGACGAAGGCTCCATCGGGCATCTGCGCGGGCGCCCACCGTGCCGCGAAGCTGCCTTCGCGAAAGTAGCGCTGCGCGTGCACGACTGCCGCCGCAGCGAGCGTCGCCACCAGAAGCACGACGGCGACAGTCGAGCGGCGACCCATGAAGTCGAGGTTATCGCGATTTGAACAGGCCGGCAACCTCCGGCTTGACCACCTTGCCCATGGCATTTCGTGGCAGAGCCGACACCTCTTGCAGTGCGCGCGGAATCTTGTAGGGTGCGAGCTGAGGCCTGGCCCACTGCTGCAAATCGTCGAGAGACAGGGTCGCACCCTGTCGCAGTTCCACCGCGGCCGACACGCATTCACCCCAGTCCTCGTCGCTGACGCCGACTACGGCACATTCAGCAATGGCAGGATGTGTGCGGAGCACTTCCTCGATCTCGAGAGCTGAGACCTTGTAGCCGCCGGTCTTGATGATGTCGACGCTGGTGCGGCCGAGCAATCGGTACGAGCCGTTCTCGAGCACGGCGACATCTCCGGTGCGGAACCAACCGTCACGAAACGCCGCGCTCGTTTCCTCTGGCCGCCGCCAGTACTCGAGAAACACCGATGGCCCACGCACTTCCAGCTCGCCGGGCGTGCCGTCGTCGACCTCGGCCCCTGCCTCGTCCACCAGCCGAACTTCGACACCTGGCAACGGCGCCCCGACGCATCCTGGCCGCCTGTTCCCGTTCAGCGGATTCGAGAGTGCCATGCCGATCTCCGTCATCCCGTACCGCTCGAGCAGCGTGTGACCGCTGATCTCACGCCACCGCTCGAGCGTCTTGACCGGGAGCGCCGCCGACCCCGACATCATGAGTCGCAGCCCGCGCACCCCGTCCGACCGCCGGCGACGCTCGTCCGGCGAGGCCGCGTCCCAGGAGGCAATCAGCCGGTTGTAGATGGTGGGCACGGCGGTGAACACCGTCACCTCACCCGAACTGAGCCGCGCCCAGACGTGTTCGGCATCGAACGCCGGCGCGATCTCGCAGGTCGCACGAACGGCAAGCGCCGAACCAAGGCCGTTGATGATGCCGTGCACGTGATGCAGCGGCAGCACGAGCAGAAGGTGATCGGCTGGCGTCCAGCGCCACGCCTCGACCAGTGATGCGATCTGCGCACCGATGATCTGATGCGTCGACACGGCACCCTTCGGCCTGCCGGTCGTTCCACTCGTGTAGATGATCATCGCGCGCCGGTTCGAGCCCAGGTGCGGCAACCTGTCAGCTGGTGTCGCTCTCAGCGCATCGTCAACGAGAACGAGCCGGGCGTGAGCGGCGCGCGCAATAGGCGCCAGCGCCGGCGCGGATGCCTTGTCTGCGACGACGACCCCGGCAGCTGAATCGCGGATGACGTACTCGAGCTCACTGGGCGGATGCGATACGGCAAGCGGCACCGCCACACCGCCGGCGCGCCAGATGCCGCGCTGCACCGCCGCATAGGCAAAACTCGGGTGAACGAGGAACGCGACACGTGTCTGGTTCAGGTCGTCGTTATCAGCGAGCAGCGACCCGGCGACGCGCTTCGAAGCATCATCGAGGTCGTCATAGGTGAAGACGCCATCGGACGCGATGATGGCGCGACGGGGACTGGTCATTCAGGGAAAGATACTATGATGAGCCCGGAGCCCAGCATGTCGTTGATTGATCCCGGAAAGAAAGCGCCTGCCTTCACCTTGAAGGATCAGAACGGCCAGGCGCATCGACTGTCGGATTACGCAGGGAAACCTGTGGTCCTCTACTTCTACCCGAAGGACGACACACCAGGCTGCACGCAGGAGACGTGCGACTTCGAAGCGCGCCTGCCCGCGTTGGGCAAGAAGAAGGCAGCGGTCTTCGGGGTCAGCATCCTGGACGAGAAGAGCAAAGCGAAGTTCGCTGCCAAGCACGGCATCACGTTCCCGCTACTGGCCGACGCCGACCATGCCGTCGCCGAGAAGTACGGCGTCTGGCAGGAGAAGTCGCGCTACGGCCGGAAGTACATGGGCATCGTCCGCACGACGTACCTGATCGGACCTGACGGCAAAATCGTTCAGCGCTGGGACAACGTCAAGGTCGATGGACACGCCGAAGCCGTGGCTGCCGCGATCGATTGAGACTTTAACTTCCGCCAAGCCTCGTGACCACGGCTTGCCCCGTCAGCAGGTGAAACACCCGAAAGCCGGGATTGGCGGCGACGAATTCATCGACCGCCTTCTTGACCCCTTCACACGTGGTCGTGCCGTAGTCGTCGGCGACGATCACGCCGCCCGGGACGATTCGCGGGCCGAAGAACTCGAGGCAGAAGCGCGTGATCGGGTAGACGTCGACATCGAGGTGCACGAGACCGAAGGCGTTCTCGGCAGCGAAGGTCGGCGCGGTCTCGCGAATATCCCCGACCTCCACGCGAACGAACGGGAAGCCGCGAAGATACTTCGCGACCTTCTCGGCCTTGACGCGCGTGAACTGCACGCCCGGCCGATGCAGCCCATCGAGCTCCTCGTCGACCTCGACATGCCCCTGGAAGGTGTCACAGACGTAGAAGGGCATCTCCCGTCCGCGACGACGAAGCGCATCAGCGACGAACCAGGCAGAGCCGCCACGGTACACGCCGACCTCCGCGACCGCGTGCGCCTCAGGCGGCAGTGACTCGACTGCCTGCCAGAGCGTGTAGAGACGATCGACGTTGAGATACGTGCGGCGGTCCCGAATCACTCGGTCGGCCACCTCACCGAAGGGCATCAACTGGCGGATGTCGATCCGCTTGAACGCCTCGCGCCAGTAGTAGTCGTATTCCCGGGCCTGACGCAGCAGCTCTGCGTCCTGCGCCATGCGCTCTTCACGCTCGCGCAGCTCACGAACCTGCTGTCGCGACTCGGTCAGCTTCGTCCGAAGGCGCTCGTTCTCGATGGCGTATCGTCTGATCCAGGGGAGCTTGGAGAGCACCGACATCGCGTTCGCTCGTGTCGTCACTGGGCGAGTCGCTGCCTCGCCCTTTCCACGTCACGATGAAACACGAACAGGCGATCCGCGTTGTCGTCCGGATCGGTGAAGTTGAACTGCCGTCCCTTGCGGAGCCTGATTCGCAGGTTCCTGGCCTGGTAGTCGACCAGGAACGTCTCCATGTCGGCGAGCGGCGCGGTGAACCCGTCATCCTTGTTCGCGGTCTCGTATCGAATGCCGTCGGCGGTGGCCACGAGGCGTCCCTCGCACGAGCCGATCCGATGCTTGTGCACCACGGCGAGCGCGGCGTCGAGGCGCACCTCGCGGAAGCGGAACATCAGATCGCGTGGGCCCGGTTCGACGTCGATCGTCTGGGCAATGCCATCGAAACCTTCCGCCGTCAGATTCACCTGGTGAGTCCCCGGCTTGACGTTGTTCGCGGTCACCGGCGTCGTGCCAATGAACTGTCGATCGATGAACACCTGCGCCCCCGGCACGTCGGTCTCGATCCGTAGCGTGCCGAGTTCGGTCGCCGCCTCCGCCGGTGCGGGCGCCGGGTCTGGCGCCGGCGCACGCGCGGGCGCACGACTTGCCGAACGCGGCGCCGCCGCGGGCTTCTCGGCAGCGGGCGCCGATGGCTGAGGCGTCGCCGGGCGAGGCGCGGCGGGAGCAGCAGTGGCGGCAGGAGCTTTCGGCTCCTCGCTCGGGCGCCTCGAGCTCATGATCACGAGCGCACCAATAACCAACGCGAAACAGAATGTGGCAATGGACAGAACGCGACGGGTCACACGCCGATTC
>JAICEG010000111.1 GCA_025924295.1 Vicinamibacteria bacterium | reverse complement strand
ATCGTGTCGCACGGCTGGCCGGGCTCGATCATCGAGCAGCTCAAAATCATCGACCCGCTGACCACTCCGACGGCGCACGGCGGCACTGCGGCCGATGCCTTCCAGGTGGTGATCCCGTCCATGCCGGGCTATGGCTTCTCGGGCAAGCCGACGACCACGGGCTGGGGGCCCGAGCGCACCGCGCGTGCCTGGGACGGGCTCATGAAGCGCCTTGGTTACACGAGCTATGTCGCGCAGGGCGGCGACTGGGGTGCTGTGGTCGTCGAGTTGATGGGCGCACAGGCGCCGCAGGGGCTGCTGGGCATCCACACCAACATGCCCAACGTGGTACCGCCCGCGATCGACGGCGCGGCTTTCACCGGTGCGCCAATGCCGGCCGGACTCAGCGCCGATGAACAGCATGCCTACGAGCAGTTGGCGGCCTTCTACAAGGACGTCTACTACGCATTCTTCATGGGCACGCGACCGCAGACCCTGACTGCGCTGTCGGATTCACCCATCGGACTGGCGACCTTCATGATCGACCACGACAGACGCAGCCTCGAGCTCATCGCGCGCAGCTTCGACGGGGTCGCTGAAGGGCTGACACGAGACGACGTGCTCGACAACGTCACGCTGTTCTGGCTGACCAACACGGGGGTGTCCGCAGCCCGTCTCTATTGGGAGAACAGGCTCGCGTTCTTCGTGCCGAAGGGCGTCAAGGTCCCCGTGGTCGCGAGCGCTTTCCCGGACGAGCTGTATCAGGCGCCGAGGAGTTGGGCTGAGCAGGCGTATCCCAAGCTGATTCATTACAACAAGCTTCCAAAGGGCGGGCACTTCGCAGCCTGGGAACAGCCGAAGTTCCTCTCCGACGAGATACGCACTGGCTTTAGATCGTTGCGAGTCGCCGAGCAGGCGGGCGTCTGAGGGCCATCACCGGCCCTCCTCGCTGCTCTCATGCGGAGCCGCTCATGACGGAGTCCGCTGAACGCCCGGAAGGGCTATGAACCTGTCGACGCAGGCCGCAGACCGAGGCGCGTGGCCATTGTGACCAGATCGGGAAGCGAGTCGGCCATCATCTTGCGCATGACCTGGCCTCTGTGTGCCTTCACCGTGATCTCGCTGATGCCGAGCTCGCCGCCGACCTGTTTGTTCAACAGCCCGGACACGACCAGGACGAGGACCTCGCGTTCACGCGGCGTGAGCGACTCGTAGCGGGCCCTCAACGCTCGCATCTCCGCGCCGAGGCGGAGCGCGACGCGACTGCGCTCGATGGCGCCGCGGATGGCGTCCAACAGCACATCGTCTTTGAACGGTTTCGTCAGGAACTCGACTGCTCCGGCCTTCATCGCCCGCACGCTCATGGGCACGTCACCGTGCCCGGTGATGAAGATGATGGGCATGTCACTGCTCTCACCGAGTCGCTGCTGCAGTTCGAGACCATTGAGCCCGGGCAGCGTGACGTCGAGCACGAGACAACAGGGGAGGGCTGGCCGCGGATGGGACAGGAAGTCCTGTGCCGATACGAACGTTTCCGGCCGCATGCCGGCGCTCTTGATCAGCAGTTCCAGCGACTCACGCACGGATATATCGTCGTCAACCACGAAGACAATGGGCGGGACTTCCGGCACGGTGAGGGCCTTGATCGAACGGGAAACGATTGCCGAGGGCGCATTATACGCCGCGAACGTAACGGTTCCCGTTCTCATTGTGGCCCTTCTCGCATTCGGAGCGCGGCGTTGACGGCGTCGAGCAGCGCAGCCTCGCCGAACGGCTTGAACAGGCACTCCACGGCCCCACCTGCGAGCAGTCGCTGACGGATGCCGTCATCGCTTTGTGCGGTAATGAAGACAATCGGGATCCTGTGCCGGCGAGAGCGCAACTCTCGTTGCAGGTCGGGACCCGACATGCCAGGCATGGCGACGTCGAGGATCAGGCAATTTGTCTGGCTGACGACTTCGGAGGCGAGGAACGCTTCGCCCGATGAGAACGCCCGGCAGATAAAGCCGAACTGCTGCAGCAGGTCTGGCAGCGATTCGCGCACAGACTCGTCGTCATCGACGACCGACACCAGCGAACGGTTGACCATTACCGGTCCTTTGTCACGTGTGCATGTCCGGCGCGCTCCCGTGGAAAAACACTCGCTGGCTCAGGATCTTCCAGCCGCCGGCTGGCGTCCATTGGACCTTGGTATTAGGTGAGCCGGTCCCGTCACGCCGGACGGCGTGGAATCGAGAATGCGAAGGTGGCCCCTGGCCCATCGTTCGGTTCCGCCCACAGACGGCCATTGTGTCGTTCGATAATCGAGCGGCTGACCGACAGGCCGATACCCATGCCTTCGCTTTTCGTTGTGTAGAAGGACTCAAAGAGCTTGTCGACGTTCTCAGCGTCGACGCCGACGCCCTCGTCTTTGAAACTCACACGCACGCGCTCGTCGCTCTCACGCTCGGTTCTGATCAGCAAGTGCCGCGGCCGCTCGTGAACGTCCTCCATTGCGTCGGAGGCGTTGCGGAGCAGGTTGAGGATGACCTGTTGCAACTGGATCCGATCCCCGGTCACGTTCGGGAGATCGTCAGTGAGTTCGGACTGAAGGACGATGCGGCTTCGATGAAGCTCGCTGAGCGACAGCGCAATGACCTCTCGCGTGATCTCGTTCAGATCCAGCGACTCGAGGGAGAACTCCTTCTTGGTGTACATCGCGCGCAGCCGTGCGATCACATCCGCCGCGCGGTTGCCATCACGAATGGTGCGCCGCGCGGTTTCTCGCGCGCCCTCGACGTTGGGAGGTTCGGCATCCAGCATCCGCAAGCAGGTGCTGGCGTTGGTGATGATGCCGGAGAGCGGCTGGTTGACCTCGTGTGCGATCGAGGCGGTCAACGTGCTCAAGGTCGTTACCCGTGCCACGTGCGCGAGATCGGAACGGGCCTTGTTCAGCGCCCCTTCAGCGATCTTGCTCTCCGTCACATCCTGGATGGCGCCGATGAAGAGTGGGCGTCCAGCGACTCGCTCGACCAGGCGGCCGACTGCGTGAACGTGCTTCAGGTGTCCGCTCGCAGCCACGATACGGAAGACGAGGTCGAAGTCCCATCCGGTGAGTGAGCGCCCGAATCTTGCGTCGAACGTCGGCAAATCCTCGGGGTGAATGAGTGCACGAACCGCCTCCACCGTGATCTTGGTTCCCGGACGGATTTCGAAGATGCGATAGAGCTCTTCGGACCAGATGTGCTCGTCCGCCACGATGTCGGCCGTGAAGTTCCCGGTTTGGCTCAATCGCTGGGCCTGGGCGAAGCTGTCGTACGCCCGCCTCAGATCGTCTTCTGCCCGCTTCCGATCCTGAATGTCGGTGTTCACCCCGTACCATCTGACGATCCTGCCGGAGTCGTCGCGCAATGGATTCGCGCGAAACAGAAACCACCGATACTCCCCGTCGTGCCGACGGATACGTGCCTCGGCGTCTCCCGCGACTTCAGCGTTCACCTGGCGTTGCCAGGCTGCGGTCAGGCCGGCCATGTCGTCCGGGTGGACTGCTGCCGCCCAATTCCAGTTCGTTGCCTCCGTCGCCGAGAGACCAATGAAGTCCAGGTAGTGTCGGTTCAAGAACTCGGCGCTCCCGTCGGGACGTGCCGCCCAGGCCAGCGTTGGAATCGTGTCGATTGTGAGCTGGAGGTTCCGCTCGCTCGCGCGGAGCGCATCCTCAGCACGCTTGCGGTCCTCGATGTCCGTGTTGATTCCGTACCATCGGACGATGGTGCCCGATTCGTCGCGCAGGGGATTCGCGCGGAGAAGGAACCACCGGTACTCGCCGTCGTGCCGACGCAGCCGCGCTTCGGTTTCTCCAGACGATCCGTTGGCCATGATGTGCTGCCACGTCGCGGCCAGATCGGGCAGATCATCGTTGTGTACGGCCGCCGTCCATCCCCACCCGCTCATGTGTTCCGCCGAACGGCCCACGAAGTCGAGATAGTGCTGGTTGAAGAACTCCGCGCTGCCATCGGGTCGCGCCGACCACGCCAGCGCCGGGATGGTGTCGATGATCAGCTTGAGATCTCGTTCGCTGGAGCGGAGGGCTTCCTCGGCACGTTTCCGCTCGTCGATGTCGATCAGGAGGTTGTACCAGCGGACGATGTGCCCCTTCGTATTCCGAAGCGGGAACAGGCGAGACTGAAGCCAGCGGTAGACGCCGTCGAAACGTCGAGCGCGCAATTCCCAGACGAAGGAGTCCCCGGTGGGGGTGTCACCGGACGTGATGGCTTGCGTGAAGAGCGCGACGACGCGTGGAAGGTCCTCAGGATGTGTGACACCGCCGGTCTCCCAGTGCCTGAGCTCATCGAACGTCTTGCCGAAGTAGTCGAGAGTCGGACGGTTGACGAATTCGACCTCGCCCGAGGGCGTAAAGGTCGCGATGAATCCTGGAATGCTGTCGACGATCAGGCGTGAGTCGTGTTCGCTCTCGAGCAGGGCGTTCTCGGCACGTTTCCGCTCGTCGATGTCCGTCAACAGCACGCACCAGCGAACGATGTGACCACGGGCATCGCGAAGTGGAAAGCCGTTGTTCTGGAACCAGCGATACGAGCCGTCCGACCGTCGAAGCCGCTGCACGATCTCGTATGGCTGGCCTGAGCCAATGGATTGTGTGAAGACCTCAGCGACGTGAGGAAGGTCTTCGGCATGGACGGTGCCGTTCGTTCCCCATTGGTTGAGCTCTTCCAGCGTCTGTCCCGTGTAGTCGAGGATCTGGCGATTGACGAATTCGACCGCGCCGGCTGGCGTCAAGAGTGCGACCAGGCCCGGAATGTTGTCGAGGATCAACCGTGAGTTGCGCTCGCTTTCGCGCAATCTTTCATTGGCGACGGCGAGTTCGTTACGGAGCCGCATGATCTCCGCGGCCGGGGATTCGAGCGGACCATTCACGTGAGACCTTCCCGGATTTCGCTACGCCGAGCGTGCCCGCACAGCGTAGCGCATCAGCATCCGTCCGCGGCCTCGAATCCTCACCACTCCGGTTGGTTCAGCCTGGCGATATCGATCACCCCGCTCGAGATCGTCACCTGGCCGTGCGCTCCACCTGCAGCCCTGCCTCAGTCGCCGCCACGTCGGGGTCCCTCCCTTGCTGGCGCGCGACGATGTACGCGGCGTACCACGTCGACCAGTGGTGCTTGGGAGCCGACGGCTCGTAGGCGCCATGGCGTTTCTCGGTTTCCTGAAGAAGCTCGATCAGGGTCGGGACGTCCGAGCTCAGTCCACGTCCTGGAAGCCGCGTCGTGACCTGCTGGAGGAGCCATCCGTTACCGTCAGGGTCGTTGAAAGAGGCGAATGACAAATAGGAGCGACCTTCCGGGTCAGAGCCGGGCAAACGTCCTTTCGTTTCGGCAGCGCGAAGGAGGTTGCTGTCGAAATGAAAGACTTCGCTCACTTCGACGCCTTG
Source organism: Vicinamibacteria bacterium (assembly GCA_025924295.1). Taxonomy (GTDB): domain Bacteria; phylum Acidobacteriota; class Vicinamibacteria; order Vicinamibacterales; family UBA2999; genus Gp6-AA40. Next base: position 7,025 of record JAICEG010000111.1, on the reverse strand, counting down.
CCCAATCAGCCGCGCGCGTGCGGCATCGAGGTCATCGACCACGAGGAAGGTTCCCTGAACCGAGCCGGGCGCCGCGGGCGTGAACCCCTTGCCGAACATGACGGAGCAGGGCGAGCCGGGAGGTGTCATCTGCACGAGTCGCCAATCGGTGTTGTTCGTGAAGTCGGCATCCAGGCGCCAACCCAGGCCCTCGTAGAAGCGCCGCGCGCGATCCACGTCGGACACGGGAATGACGACGACCTCGAGCTTCAGATCGGTCGAGGCGGTGCGAGTGTTGGTGGCTTCCTCAGGGATTGTTTGAGTGCTCATTGCGACCTCCGTGTTTCGTGGTGAGTGGTTCCTGCGTCATTCCGTACAAACGTGACCGCCGGCGACGCGGCGCGCTACGAAGAATGCTCGCGTGACGCGCCGTCGTCTATCAGACTTTGGTATCGCTGCCTGATCGCTAGCGCATCGTCGCGTCGACCAGCAGCAGGAGCCCGAAACCCAAGGCGGCCCAGACCTCATCAGCCCCCCAGGGCATGCGACAGCATGCGTGTCACAGTTCGAGAAGTCCATTCGACTTTGGTATCGGCGATACCTTCGTCTGATGGATCGCACCGCATGCGTCTGGTGTGATGCGCGCGATGCGATGTTGTTGTGAGGTGCATCCATGCAGGCGATCCGTGTTCACCAGTTCGGCGGTCCCGATTCTCTCGTCGCTGACGACGTGCCTCGCCCGGATCCGGGCGAGAACGAAGTGCTGGTGCGCGTAAAGGCCGCAGGCGTCGGCCCGTGGGATGCCTGGATCCGATCGGGGAAGAGCGTCCTGCCTCAGCCACTCCCTTTGACGCTTGGGTCCGACGTAGCCGGGATCGTCGAGGACGTCGGTTCAGGTGTATCGAAGTTCAAGGCTGGTGATGCGGTCTTCGGCGCAACAAACAGCCAGTTCACTGGTGGCTACGCCGAGTACGCCGTCGCATCGGCAACGAAACTCGCGAAGATGCCCCGGCGAATCGGATTCGTCGAGGCCGCTTCAGTCCCGGTCATCGCCTGCACCGCGTGGCAGATGGTCTTCGAGCACGGAGCGATAGACTCGACGAAGCGAGTCCTCGTGCATGGCGCCGCCGGGAACGTCGGTGCCTACGCCGTGCAACTGGCGAAGCGGGTTGCACGTGAGGTGATCGCGACGACGTTACCGGACGATGTCGCGTACGTCCAGACGCTCGGAGCGGGCCAGGTCATCGACGTGCGGAAGTCGCGGTTCGAGGAAGGGCTTGCCGACCTTGACGTCGTACTCGATACGATCGGCGGCGATACGCAGGACCGATCCTTTGCCGTTTTGAAGCCCGGCGGTGTCCTGGTCTCGGCGGTGTCCGCCCCCGATCAGCAGAAGGCTGCGCAACACGGCGTGCGTGCTTTCTTCTTTCTCGTCGAGGTCTCATCCGCGCGCCTCGAACAGATCGCGGCCCTGATAGAACCGGGCGAACTCACGACGAGTGTCGGCGACGTGATGCCGCTGTCCAGCGTCCGCATCGCTCACGAGATGCTCGCAGGCAGGCCGCACAAGCGCGGAAAGATCGTTCTTCGTATCGATGGGCCGTGATGAGGTCACGTGGCCCCGAACCGCTCCGTGCGGATCGCGCCGGCCGGCTGTCCCGCCTTGACCAGCAGGGTAGACGCGGCCTCCACGAACCCTGTGTAACCACACACGAAGCTGTCAGCCACTCCACCGAGATCGTTGAGCATCGATTCAACGGCTGGCAGTCCGATTCGTCCGACGCCGCCGGACCAGCCGGGCGCAGAATCGCGCGTCAGCGTAATTCGCAACGCGAAGGTGGTGTCGCCGCGTGCGAGATCCATGAGCTCGTCGTGGAAGATCACGTCCGCGCGTGTCCGGGCCGAATAGAGGAGTGCCGCCGGCACAGCGCTGCCTGACAATCTCCGGTGCCGCAGCATGCACATGAGCGGCACGATGCCACTCCCGCCGCCGAGCAGCAGCAGGGGACTCCCTCTCTCCGACGGAGACCAGATGAAATGCCCTCCGATCGGTCCGCGCAGCTGAATCGTGTCGCCCGGTTGCAGTTGGTCGGTGAGGAACGGAGACACCTCGCCGTCCTCGAGGCGATCGACCGTGAGTTCCACCGCCGACATCTGCGGTGGCGATGCGATGGAGTAACTGCGTTCGGCGCGGTACCCGTCTTCGGCCGTCAGGCGTACGTCGGCGTGCTGGCCTGCAACGTGGCCGGGCCAGTTGCTGATGGCAAACTGAATGGTCTTGACTCGATGCGTCTCCTCACGGACAGAGACGACTGTCGCGGGCTGCCAGCTCGATGCCCTGGGAACTTTAGTCACCGTCGTAGCGCTGTTCCCGCCACGGATCACCGTATCCGTGGGAGGCGATCTTCGTACCGTCCTCCGCTTCCAGCGCGAAGGTCCAGGCGTTCAGTGGGGTGTGGGGAGTGGGCCCCGCGGATAACACCGGGAAGTCGCTGGTCAGATGCTGACCTGGCGGGAGACGTTTCGGCTCAACTCGAGACCGCCTGCCTTGAAAGCCGCGTGTGATCATCGTGCCGACTCCGCTCGCTCTTCGCGATGACTCGTCCTGTGACGCGTCGCGGTGATTGGAGCATGTGGAGACGCTCGAGAGCCATTGCACGATGGTATTGGGACGTGTCCAGTGGTTGAGGTGGGCTGGCCAAAATCCGGACTCTCGACTGCGTCGTAAAGATCCCGACATCTTCATCCGATACAATCACCATCGAGTTCCCCTTAATCCAATCGCTCGGCGGTTCTGTGTTGCGAATGACTTTCTGCCCACGCATGGCTGTGCTTGTCGCCTTAGCGCTTCTGCTGGGTTTTGCCAAACCTTCTACGGCGCAGGAAGCGCAGGTTTCCTTTCGGGCACCGCTCACGACATCAGGCGCGACGCCCCTCTTCAGGCTCGATATTGTCGAGCCGCCGAAACAACCGAGCATTGCGCTGCCATCGGTGACGGTGGTCGAGACGCCACGGGGGCCACGGATGAGCAACCTGGCCCTGAAGCTGCCGCCGCTATCTCTCAGCGGTACCTCAGTCACCCCGCAGCTTGGTGATCAGGCGCTTCCACGAACGTTCAGTTCCTCGCCATGGGCGGGCGATCTCATGAAGCGGCCGATCCGCGGCCTCAGCCTTTCGACGACCGGTCCGACTCCCGTGAACGTCATGGTTGGCCAGGTGGATGGCTCTCGCCCGTCGACGCAGCCGGGCTATATGCCTGGGGTGGTCGCACTTTCGATGGGGGTCGGGTCCAGCCAGGAGATCTCAGTCACGCCTCGCGCGATCGTCCCGGTGGACTCGAAGACGACACAGGCGACAGTCGGAACTGCGATTCGCACCGAGGTGAGCCAGCACGTGTCGGTGGTCAGCGACCTCGGTGCGGCGGGCACCATGCAACAGGGATGGGATCCACTCGCCTCCGCCGCCATCATCGGGCATTGGAGTGGAGCGGAGTTCGAAACCAATCTGCTCCGCGGCGGGTCGCCCCTGGACGTACCGGGCATCGCCACTGTCAGGTCGCTCGATCGCGAGATCGTCCGTGGGCAGGTGCGGTCCATCCCGGGCATGACCATCACGACCCAGGCCAGTTGGTCGCGCCCCGCGAGTGCCCCCACGACTGCCGACACGACCGTTGGTTCAGTTGGTGTCGCGTACGATCGACTCCCCATCGGAGTAGTCACCGCGGCGCGGCTGGATGAGGACAGCCCGGTGCAGCAGACCGACACAACGCGCATCGAGTGGAGGCGCAAGCCGGTTGGGGGCATCGTCCTCCGTTACATGCACAGAGAGCAAACACCGCACGATCGCCTCCTGCCGGGCGTGATATCGAAACAAATGGAGCTCGAGGTTCCTGGCTGGATCGATCGCGATCTTCGGAATCGGCTGGACGTTGGAGCCGTGCTGACAGAGAACCCGGGCCCGGGCGCGCCGACGGTGAGCTCGAGACTGAGCGGACGATTCGACATCGTCGGTGACGTGGGTGTGACCGGGGACACCGAGGTGGGTTTCATTGGCGGCGGACCGTCGTTGCGCGCGCTCCGCCTGGCCTCGAACGTCCCACTCCTCGATCGCACGGCCGTGCAGCTTGTCTACGTCTATCAAGCTCGGGGACCGTACGTGTTCGAGAACCAATCGTTCGAAGCGCGTCTCTCGCGCTCCCTCCCGCTCGCGAACTGGTGATCTGCTCCTGACTGCGTTCGGTGTCGCCGCGCATTCTGCGGGGACCCATACCATCGTCCAATAGATCCCTCTCCACGCTTCCGATGTAATCGGGGCCATCGATCACGAGCCTGCGCCTTGAGGAGGCACGATGACCACGGCCACTATCGACGAGACGCGTCCGGCGACCGCCATCGCACGCCACTGGATCGACGGCCGCTGGCGCGACTCGCCCGAGCACAGGGACAGCATCAATCCCGCTACCGGCGAGGTCATCGGCCGCTACGCGCTCGCGCGCGAGGACGAGGCACGAGAGGCGACGGCCGCGGCACTGAGAACATTCCGCGAGACGAACTGGAAGAATGACCGCGCACTTCGGTCGCGCGTCCTGCAGGAGATGGCCGCGCGATTCGAAGCGCGCGCCGCCGACCTCATTCAGTTGCTGAGCACCGAGGTTGGCAAGGTCGTGCCCGACGCCACCTTCGAGGTGGGCACCGCAGTGCCGGCGCTGCGCTACTGCAGCGCCCTCGTGCTCACTGAGTATGGGCGCGTTGCTGAATGGGAGCCCGGGCACTTCTCGCTCCTCGTTCGCGAACCGATCGGCGTTGCCGGCATCAGCGTGCCGTGGAACGCACCGGTGGGCCTGCTGATCCGCTCGCTCGCCCCGGCGCTCGCGGCCGGCTGTACCACGGTCGTGAAGATGCCAGGCGAATCCGCGCAGCTCAACGGCCTCATCAGCGAAGTGATCAGCGAAGTCACGAGTCTTCCCCGCGGTGTCATCAACATCGTGACCGGTGGGCGAGACGTCCTGGGCTTCCTGGTCACGTCTCCGGACGTACCGACAATCAGTTTCACGGGCAGTACGCAGGTCGGGCGAGCGATCTCGCAGGCCGGTGCCGCGCGGCTGAAGCGCTTCGGGCTGGAACTTGGCGGCAAGACACCGATGCTGGTGTTCGATGACGCCGACCTGGATGCGGCGCTCCCGAAGCTGGAGAAGGCGCTGACCGTATTCGCGGGGCAGTTCTGCATGACCGGCAGCCGGCTGCTCGTTCAGTCAGGGGTCGCCGACAGGGTCCGGCAGCGGCTTGCCGAACGGCTCGCGAACGTCAAGGTGGGTCCCGCTTCGGATCCGACCAGCGACATGGGGCCGATGATCGACAAGGAGAATGTCGCGCGCGTGAACCAGTTGGTGCAAGGCGCGCTTGCCGCCGGCGCCAGGGCCATCGTTCGAGGCGGGCCCGTCACCGAGGGACCGCTCGCCCGCGGTGCGTTTTATCGTCCGACGTTACTCGAGGTGACCGATTCGCGCCTGCCGATCGTGCAGGAGGAGGTCTTCGGACCGGTGCTCACGATGCAGGTATACAACACCGAGAGGGAAGCGATCGCGTTGGCGAACGACAGTGAATACGGATTGGCGGCGAGCATCTGGACGCGTGACGTCGATCGCCCGCTGCGCATCGGCCGCGAACTCCAGGTGGGCACCGTCTGGGTGAACGACTGGGTGATGATGCGTGACGAATTCGAAGAAGGCGGCTACAAGCAGAGTGGGCGAGGGCGCCTGCGCGGCCTGGCTGCACTCGATGACTTCCTCGAGTACAAGCACATCGTGCTGAAGCCCGGAGTGGTCACCTCGTGAAATGACTCTTCGCCCGGGACGGGCGCGATCGATCAGTGCTCGTAGAGCAGCCACTCGAGTTCTCGAGATAGATGCTCCTCGCGGATCGCTGCACCAAAGGCATTGTGGATTCGGCGGAGACGGTCGATTGTCTGACCATCGCGAAGCAGGTCCACGACCCGCGGATGCTCCTCCAGCGACGCGGGTATCACGACGAGCAATTGCCGGCACGCTCGCAGCCCGGGCAGGCTGGCTTCGAGATCGGGACGGAGCGCATCCAGCTGGGACCGCGGGAGTAATCCGTGCTCGAGCGCCGCCTCGGTAAAGCCGCACAACAGCGCACACCAATGGTAGTACGCACCAAAGGGATGATCGGCGAGCGGATCGTCATCGCCCTCCCACCCAGTGGCCAGCTCGCGCTCGAATCGCACCAGGGCCTCGTCGGCCCATATCCAGTGTCGAGACAGGCACACGAGGCGGTTGACTGACGCATCCTGCAACGGTCCGTTTACCGGTGCTGCTTCCATGTGAACAGACTGCGCCGCGCGCGCGCCGACGTCCATTGGACGATGGTATCGGTCAGGGAACGCCGCTCCCGGGCCGCCGCTCGCTACTGGCTGATGGCTCCGTTCGCGGCAACGGTCAGCGCGTAGCCTGGCTCGTCTCCATTCCCCGGCGTGGTCGTGTTCTGGATCAGGCGAACGTCGTTCGCGAACACGTTACGCGTCACCGCTCCGGTCGGATTCTCGTCGCAGAAGTTCTGATCGTTGACTCTGAACGATACGCGCGTCCCGATCGGCATGTCGTCGAACGTGATCTCGTAACGCCCGGGCGGGACGGCTTGCAGAGGTATGGCTGCGAAGCTCCGCCAGCTCGGGTGAACGTGCGTGAGTCCGACGCCCACGACGCACGCTTGTGCGGACGCAGGCAAGTCAGATCGGCGAGCCGTTGCCCCTGAGAACACGATGCGGAGAGTGGCCGCTGTCGGTTGACTCGGGGACGCGGGAGATTCATCACATGCAGGCAGCGTCAGGGTAGTGGCGATGACGGCAATTGCCAGCGCGAGTATCCGCATGTGTCTAGAGTAGCCGAGCCGCGCGCGTTTCACTCTCAACCTCTGCTCGCTCGGATGACTCGCAGCCTTGGTACGGTCGATGCTCCTGCGAGTAAGAGCCGGGACGGAGCCGGTCGAGCTGATTGCTGCTCTGCTCGGGCTGATCGAAGGAGGCGCAGT
>JAICEG010000110.1 GCA_025924295.1 Vicinamibacteria bacterium | reverse complement strand
CGAGCTCGACCTCTGGGACGACACACGCCTGCGAGCGGGTGAACAATGGGACGTCGAGATCAAGCGGGCGTTGAGCCAGGCCGGGGTCGTGGTTGCGCTGGTGAGCGCAGGTTTCCTCGCGTCAACCTATGTCATGAAAGACGAACTGCCAGCAATCGTGAGGGCTGCCAGCGACAAGCAGATCCAACTGCTCTGGGTCTACGTGTCATCGGCTGCCTGGAAAGAAACGCCGCTCAAGGAGTTTCAGGCGACTCACGACGCGAAGCGCCCCCTCGCCCTCCTGTCACGCCCTGAACAGGACGAAGTGCTCCTGTCGGTTGCCGAGCAGATCAAGCATGCAACGCTCAGGGCGACCCGGCAGTTCACGAGTCATTCAAACTAGCTCAGAGGACCTGTCATGAGCACACGACGACGGTACGTGAAGCGCGATACGCAGTTCGTCGTTGCAGTGCAACTCGACCTCGAGACATCTGGCTTCACGTACCAGAAATGGGGCGCCACTCAGGCGTGCAAGAGCGGTGACTGGCTCGTGAGCAACGACGGCGATACCTACACCGTCGATCGCGAGTCGTTCGCCAGAACGTACCAGGCGACCGGGCCCGGCACCTACGTCAAGAAGGCACCGGTCTGGGCCGAGGTGGCGTCCACGGCGGGCGACGTTCGGACGAAAGAAGGCTCGACGCACTACGAGACGGGCGACTACCTCGTCTACAACGAGCCGGATGGCAGCGACGCCTACGCCATCGCGAAACAGGACTTCGAGCGGATGTACGAGCTCTCGGAGTAGCGCGGAGGGGCATTCGATGGGCTCGGCCTTGCGTCAGGCAATCCGGTCCTCGGTTTCACAGCCGTCGTTCACGCTGATGGCGGTGACGATGCTTGCTCTCGGCATCGGCACGACCGCGGCGATCTTCAGCGTCGTGAATGCCGTGGTGCTGCGCCCGTTGCCGTATGCGAACGAGGATCGACTGGTCTGGGTGTGGTCCCTCGATACGCGGCGGGCCGTGCGTCAATGGGCGTCGTATCCAGATTTTCGTGACTGGCAGGAAAGGAGCCGCACGCTCGAACTGCTGACCGGGTGGAGCACGAGCGAGCAGACACTTGCCGGCACAGAGCCGCAGCGGATTCGTACGGGCATCGTCACCCGTGACTTCTTCGAGCTATTGGGTGTTCGGCCACTGATAGGGACCACCGTACGCATCAACGAGCAGGGCGCCCCGAGATGGCAAGTGGTGTTGAGCCACGCGTTGTGGCAGCGTCGCTTCAACAGCGCCCCGGACGCCATCGGCCAGGCACTCACGATGAGTGGGCAGAACTACACCATCGTGGGCGTGGCGTCTCGTGACTTCAGGTTTCCGATTGACGCCCAGCCGGTCGACCTCTGGCTCCTGCTTGGCAGCGACCAGGTCAATCCAGCGCTGCGTGAACGCCGCGACGCGCGCATGTTCGAGGCCATCGGCCGCGTTCGAGCCGGTTCGACTCTCGAGCAGGCGCAGGCAGAGATGGACGGCATCGCGGCCGATCTCGCCCGGCAGTTCCCCTCGACTAACCGTGAAGTCGGCGTAGAGGTCGTGTCGGCACGAGAGCAGATGGTGGGGAAGCACTCGAACATCCTGCTGCTCGTGTTCGGAGCGGTGGGCTGCGTGTTGCTCATTGCCTGCGTGAACGTGGCCAACCTGCTCCTCGCACGAATCGTAGGCAGGCAGCGCGAGCTCGTAGTTCGTACTGCGCTCGGAGCAAGCAAGGTGCGGCTCGCCGGTCAGCTGGTCCTCGAGAACCTGCCGCTGGTCCTGGCGGGTGGTGTGCTCGGTGCCATTGTCGCGAACTGGACCGTGCGTGCACTGGTGCCACTCGTCCCCTTCGATCTGCCGCGTGCCGAAGAGATCGGTATCGACGTCGTCAGTTTCGCATTCATCGTGGTGATCACAGCGCTGAGCGGAATGGCCATCAGCCTGGCGCCTCTGGCAGGCGCGTCGCGCCTCAACGTCGCTGCGGCATTCCAGGAGAACACGCCGGGCGTCACTGCTGGTCGCGTCCGTCGCTTCTCAGGCGTCCTCGTCGTTGGCGAGATCGCGCTCGCGATGATTCTGCTGGCGGGTGCGGCTCTGTTCGTTACCAGCTTTACTCGACTGACCGAGCCCGATCCCGGGTTCGATCCGCGCAACGTTCTATCGTTTCACGTCGACTTCTCGTCGCCGAAATATTCGCCGCTCGACGCGGCCGAAGTCTTTCAGCGGTTGCAGGCGCAGCTGGAAGCGATCCCGGGCGTGCGTGCGGCCAGCGCGGGGCTGCAGCTGCCGGATCGAGGGCTGCCCGTGCTCGATGAAGCGTTGCCGCTGGTGGAGGTCGAGGGCCGGCCGATTGCGCCAACCGATCGGAAACGCACGTCGCTCCTCAGGACGCAGCCGCGATACTTCCAGGCCATGGGTATTCCGCTCGTCGCGGGCAGGGACTTTCGCGACACCGACCATATCCAATCGCCGCGGGTCACGATCGTCAACGCGTCGCTGGCGAACGCGTACTTTCCCAACGAGGATCCGATTGGCAAGCGTCTCGTGCTCGACTCGTGGACTTTCTTTGGCAGGCGGGTACACGAGATCGTCGGCGTGGCCGCCGACGTGAAGCACCAGGGGCTGTCGACACCGCCTGCGTTCCTCACGTATCTGCCGATGGCGCAATTTCCAGCCAATGGCTCCGACGTCGTGATCCGAACAGCTGGCGATCCGCTGACATACGTTGCGGCTGTGCGGGACGCCGTCCGGCGAGTTGATCCCGAGCAACCGATCTTCGATATCCAGACCATCGACCAACGTGTCGCGCAGACCCTGGCACAGGATCGCTTTGGCGCGGTTCTCATGAGCGCGTTTTCGTTCCTCGCGGTGATGCTGGCGCTGGGCGGGCTCTACAGCATCCTGTCGTATTCCATCGCCCAACGGACGAGGGAAGTCGGCGTACGAATGGCGATGGGCGCGACGGCAGGCAAGGTGGTCACGATGGTGATGGTCCAGGGAATGACGCTCGTGCTCGCCGGGGTTGCGCTCGGTGTCGCGGGTGCTCTGGCGCTGGGACGGGTCATCGAAAACCTGCTGTTCGGCATCGTGCCGACGGATCCGCTGACGCTCGTCACCGTGAGCGTTCTGCTCGCATCCGTCGCGCTGCTGGCGTCGTGGATCCCGGCGTGGAAGGCTGCCCGGGTCGATCCGCTCGTGGCACTTCGCTACGAGTGATCGCCGCGGCCGCTCGGACTGTACGGCCCTTCACTCCCGATCGATTGCTGGCTGCGGCCGCTGCCAGGCAAATGGACTACAAGATCGTCCAGCCGCACTGATGGATCTGCTGACGCGATGGGCCGTGCGTCGCGCTACCAACGTCATGGGTCCGGGACCGACTGCTACTTGCCCGCGGGACCAGTCGTCGTGTCATGCACCACCTTGCCGTCGACGACTGTCAGCACCGATCTGATCCGCCTGATGGCATCGTCCGGCACGCGCGCCGGATCGAAGTAGTCGTCGCTGAGGACGACGAGGTCGGCGAGCTTGCCGGCTTCGATGGTGCCGAGCGTCGCTTCTTCCTTGAGGAACCAGCCGTTCTCTGCGGTGTACAGCCGCAGCGCTTCCAGGCGGTTCAGTTGCTGTCCGGCATTGATCAGCGAGCCGTCGAGCGCCTTGCCCGTCACCATGTACGAGATCACCAGCCACGGGTTGAGTGTGGAGATCTGCGCGGAGTCCGATCCCGCGCCAACCTTGATTCCGCTGTCGACGATCGTCCGCAGCGGCGGGCCGCCGCGCCCGCCGGCGAGGAACTGGAACGGGTGCACGGCGATGGCGGCGCCCATCGCCTTCAAACGATCGATTGTCGCGGTGTCGAGCGTTCCGACATGTGCGAGCGACCAGCGCAGGTTCGCGATCGGCGTGGTCTTGTTGACCGCTTCGAACGTCTTCACCGTCAACTCGTTCTCGGCCGGCGACAGGCTGTGCTGCTGGAATGCCCAGCCCGCCTTCGCAATGCGCGACAGCGCCGCCTCGTAGTTGTCGGGCGGCTTCTGGCCGAAGAGCGGCCAGCTCGTGGCGAACTCGCCGATGCCCGAGATGCGCATCATGTCGTCGCCGAAGCCGAGGAAGTCGTTGCGCAGCCGTTCCGAGAGGATCGGCACCTCCGGCCGTGTATCCATCGTGAGGAAGAAGAGGCGGAGCCGCGTCTTCATCTGCCCCTCGCGGTGCAGCGCGACCGCGGCGTCGTACATCCGGAACTGATCGGCGCTCGCAAGGGTGTCTGCCTCGAACGATCCCTGGAGGTCGGCGGTCCCGGGCAGGTTGAAGGCGCCCATGTCCACGTTGGTCGTCACGCCGACACTCGCTGAGTACGCCATCGCTTCCGCGGTTCCGCGCTTGCGATCGTCAAACGTCTGCACGGCCCGCAGTGCGTTCAACGCGGCCATCGAGGGCGCGTTCACAGCGATGGCGCCGGTGTCGCTGACCGCCACGCCTTTGCCGGTGAGGAATTCCCTGCCTCGCGTGTTGGTTGCGGCTGGCCCGGTAAATGACTGGAACACCAACACCGGGTGGTTGGAGGTGGCGGCGTCGAGCTCGGCCAGCGTGGGCAGCCGCTTCTCCGTGAACTGCGCCTGGTTCCATCCGCCCATCGACGTGATGAACCCGCCTGCCGGCACACTCTTGGCGCGTGCCTTGATCACGGCCTGCACTTCGGCGATCGACGCGGTGCCTTCGAGTGGCGTGTGATACCCGGGGCGGATGCCGAGCAATACGATGTGATTGTGGTTGTCGATGAGACCGGGCACGACGGTCCGGCCCCGCAGGTTGATCTCTCGCGTGCATGGGCTCACGCGCTGGTTCCCGCGCGGGCCGACAGCGGTGAAGCGGCCGTCCTGGATCGTGACCTCTGAGGCCGTCGTCCCCCGCGCGTCCATCGTCACGAATCGTCCGTTGGTCAGCCGCAGGTCACGCGAGCCGGCGCACGGATCCACCTGCGCGGGGCGAGCCTGGCCGAGCAGGGGAATCGATGGAAACGCGGCAACGGCAAACAGTGCGACCGCGCCGCACCACAGCGCAAGCGCTTTGTAGCGTGAAGGCATGCGGCAGATTGTAATCGGTAGGAGGGAAAGCTGCCGGGTCTAAAGAGCAAGACCCGGCCTACGCTGTCGGTCGGCTCCGTAGGGCGGGTCTTGTTCTTCAGACCCGCCGAACGTGATCACTCGGAGAACTACGCCGTCGCCGGCGCGGGGTTGGATGCTGCAACCACGGCTGCCTTGTTGGCGGCCAGCCACTGATCGAAGTTCTTCAGCGCCGGGTTGAGCTTCCGGGTCGTCTCGATGCTGCGAGCCGCGTTCACCTGCTTCTCGAAATCGCGATAGACCTGGAACATGTTGCCGTATTCGTCGGCGCCCGGGAACCCGAAGCTGCGGAACAGGTCGGCGTCGACGGCGTTGAACTGCACCGGCGAGATACCGATCGACTCGAGTTTCTTGCTCATCTCCTGGAAGCTGAGGCTCTCGCCGGCAATGCCCACGGTCTTGCCGATGTACTCGGAGCCAGCCTTGAAGATGCCGAGGGCGACCTTGCCGATGTCGTCGGCTGCGATACCGGGCAGCTTCGCTTCACCCATCGGGAACGTCCAGCTGTAGACGCCCTTGTCGTCCTTCTTCGGCGCGAGGCCGAACATGTAGAGGTTGTCCCAGTAGAAGGACGTGACGAGCAAGGTCGTCGGCAGGCCGGCAAACGCCGCGTCGGCTTCAGCCTTGGCGTCGAAGTGCGGGACCCGGTACTTCTCCTGGAGCATCGGCATGCGCTTGTCGTCAGGGGACATCAGCTTGCGGGTGTCCTCGAGCGTCGACCAGATCACATGCTTGACACCAGCAGCCTTGGCGGCTTCGGCGATGTTCTTCGCCTGCTGGATCTCCTTCGCGCCCGAGAAGTGCTCCCAGAAGTTGGTGACGGCATAGACGCCATAGGCACCCGCGAAGGCCTTCTTCAGGCTCTCGACGTCGTCGAGATCGGCACTGACCACTTCGGCGCCAGCGGACGCCATGGCCTTCGCCTTGTCCTTGTTGGTGTCCCGCGTAATCGCGCGCGCAGCCAACCCGCTGCCTGGATCGGCCAGAATCGCGCGCACGAGACCGCCGCCCTGCGCGCCGGTTGAACCCACTACTGCAATGATCTTCTTGTCAGCCATTTCGAACCTCAATCAATCAATTGGAGACTTGGCGATCTCTAGACGCCAGCCACTTCCTTGCGGACGATCGCCGCACCCTGGGCAAGCGCATGAAGCTTCATCTTCGCGACCATGCGCGACAACGGCTTCATGCCGCAGTCGGTGCTGAGAGTGACCTTATCCGCCGGTACGGCCGCGACGACCTTGCGGATGCGCGCAGCCACGACCTCGGGCGATTCGATCATGTTCGTGCGGATGTCGAGCACGCCCGCCTGCACGCCGACGTTCTTCGGCAGGTTCTTCAGGAAGTCGATCCCTTTCATGTCGCGGTTGGCGTAGTCGAGCACGAACTCATCGATCCCCTTGGTCTCGAAGAAGTAGGGGAGCACCGTCTGGTAGCCTTCGGGGAAGCTGCCGCTCAGGATGTCGTTGCCCCACGCGTTGCCGAAGCAGAAGTGCCAGCCAATCTTCGCGTTGACACCTTCGCAGCACTGCTCGATGACTTCGCGAATCCACTTGTAGTCGTCCTTGTTGCCGGTGAAGAGCGGCAGCCACGCGCCGAGATCCTCGATCTGGAGGTACTTCGCGCCGGCGGCGACGCATTCCTTCATCTCCTGGTTGAAGAGCGGCGCCAGGGCGAAGCTGAGCTCGCGGGGATCCTTGTAGTGCTTGAAGAAGACGTGCCAGGCGAGGTTGATGGGGCCGGCGCCGATTGATACCTTGACCGGCTTGTGGGCATGCCGGGCCGTGATCTTGTACAGGTCGGCGAACCGGAGACGGCTCTTGCCGACAGGGCCGTCGTTGATCACGCCGCCCCAGTCGTGGAGCATCTCCTGTGTGACGTTGCGCTCGGAGACGCCGACCGTTGACGGATGCTCCTCCTTGGCGGGATCGAACCCCTCGATCCGCTCGTAGAGGTACCAACAGAAGGCCCCGATCGCGCCGATGTAGTCGTCGTACCACATGTTGCCATCGGTCACGATGTCGAGGCCCGCTTCTTCCTGGTCGCGGACCACGGTGGCGACGGCGTCCTCGTACGCCTCTTCGTGCTGGACTTCCTTGAATGCCACGCGAACATCGCGGCCGAGCAGTTGGTGCCTGAACCAATGGGGTCGCGGATACGAGCCGACCATCGTGGTCGGGAGAAGTGTGTCAACAATCTTCGTTGCCATGTAATCCTCTACTGTTAGGCGTATCGATATACGGCGGGTTCGTTCCGCGTGGCGGCCAACCAGCCCGTGTCCCCGGCGTCGAGGCCGGTGCCAAGCCGACGATTATTGCACTAGATCGCAAGTGGATTCTAGCCGCCGAAATTGGTATCGCGGATCTATACAGCTACCAACCGGTCGTCTGGCTCCGATATGATCGCAGTTCGGTAACCGCGTTCTCATATCTCCCCCGGAGAGTTGAATGTTCAGACGTGTTCTCGTTTGTAGTGCGTTGCTGACGGCGACAATCGCCATGAGTGCCTGCGGTGGCGGGTCGCCATCCCAGCCGGAAGGTGGCGCCCCCGCCGCGCCTGCCGCCGCACCGGCGCCGCCGCCTGCGCCTATCGGCGCAAGCACCATCACTGGAACGGTCAAGCTCGAGGGAACCCCGCCCGAGGCGAGGGTGATTCGAATGTCATCGGACCCGCTCTGTATGCCTGAGGGACCCACGCGGTCCGAGGTCGTCCTGGTCGGGCCGGGTAATGGCCTGCAGAACGTATTTGTCTACGTCAAGGACGGGCTCGGCGACCGCACTTTCCAGGCGCCGACGACGCCGGTGGTTCTCGATCAGCAGGGCTGCAAGTACATGCCGCACGTGTTTGGCGCGCAGGTCGGCCAGCCGGTGCTCATCAAGAACAGCGACGGGACGCTGCACAACGTGCACGCGGTGCCAAAGGTCAACGAAGAGTTCAACTTCGGTCAGCCTCTGAAGGGGATGGAAACGACCAGGACCTTCGGCAAACCCGAAATCATGGTGCCGTTCCGCTGCGACGTCCATGGCTGGATGGCCGCGTACGGCGGCGTCGTTCCGCATCCGTTCTATGCGGTGACCGCAGCTGACGGGACGTTCGAGATAAAAGGTCTTCCGGCCGGAACGTTCACGATCGAAACCTGGCACGAG
Source organism: Vicinamibacteria bacterium (assembly GCA_025924295.1). Taxonomy (GTDB): domain Bacteria; phylum Acidobacteriota; class Vicinamibacteria; order Vicinamibacterales; family UBA2999; genus Gp6-AA40. Next base: position 4,157 of record JAICEG010000110.1, on the reverse strand, counting down.
CAGTTCGGCCTGCAGACGCAGACGGTCACCGTGGACGGCACGGCGGCCGGCAAGGCGGACTTCAACTACAAGACGTCGTAGGTCGTAGGGCGGGTCTTGATTTTCAGACCCGCCCGCCGGGTCCATAAAGCAGGGCCCGGCCTACTTTGCTGGCTGCGTGACCGTGCTCTCTCGAGATCTCTCCACGATAGCTTTGTCACCGGGATACCAATACTCCAGGTGACAAGCCTCGCACGCATCGTGGAGGTCGCCGCCCACCTTGAACAGCGACTCGGGATCGCGCCCCTTCACCAGCATCATCGAGACGAGGGCAACCCGGCGCATCCCATCGGCCTTGTCGTTCCACCCGGTGCGATCGCCGTCGATCATCTTCTGAATCTGCGCGGGCGATAGCTCGGCGTCCGGCGCCCCCGGCGGAAGTTCCTCGGGAGGCGCGTCTGCCGGCGCCACCTGTCGCGGCATCTTCAGGAGGTTCGACGTTTCGGCCAGCAGCAGCAGCCCGCGCTCGACCCTGAGCCAGTCTTCGTCGCTGACCGGGATCGTTGTCGTCGTTCCCTTTGCGGAGACGTCGACCACGGCGGCGTCGAAGATCGCGTCGGCGGTGGGGTCGATGACGTGCGTCATCAACTCGCGGATCGAGAGTACCGGCGTGAGGTCTTCGCGTGCCGCACCCGGCGGCGCTGACTCGTCGGCGGGATTCGGAGAGCAGTGAGGACAGGTGGCGATGCTGACGAGCAGTGACGCCCCGGCCATGAGACGCCGCAGCTGCCCTCCTGCGTTCATGACTACTTCGCGCTCGACGGTGGATTCGACGGCGTGTCCGACGGAAACTCGGGGATCACCTCGTTTGGATACCAGTACTGCTTGTGACAGCCTTCGCAGGCGAGCTCGATCTGCTCGCCCAGCTCGAATACCTTCTCGGCGTCCTTGGCGTCGATCGCCTCGACGACCTGTTCCACCACGTCGTGAAGCGCCTTGGCGCGCGCGTTCCAGGCGCCGCGATCCTTCTCGATCAACGCGTCCATTTCCTCGGGCTCGAGCTCGACACCCGGTGTCTCGGACTTTTCGCCTGGTCTGGCCACGCGTCGACCCGGGATCATCAGGAGGTTCGCCGCCTCCATCAGCGTAACGGCGCCATGACGCACCTTGACCCAGTCCTCGTCGGTAATCGGTTTCGTTTCGAGCATGCCCTTTTCATCGACGACCGTTGTGACCGATAGCCAGACGACATCCGCGGCGCCATCGATCACCGACAGCATCAGATCCTTGATGGTGGCGGTTGGCATGTACTGGGGCTGGGCCGGCGCGGCCGGCGCGGGCGCCTGGCTTTGACACCCGATTCCCGTCGCCAGCGAGAGGGTAAAGATCGAGAAACCGATCAGGAGAGCTGGGCTCGTTCGCATCAATGACACCTTGCTCGCTCGTGTGAGCTCGTGAAGCTGGGCCGCGCCAGTCTAATTGGCAGACTCCGGGCCCAGACCTGAAGAATTTCTGAATTCTTCGTCAGAACACTTCAGGACGCAAGGTGCGCTCAGCTGCTACCGGCAGCCTTTGCTTCGATGTGACTCGTGCCTGCCGTGCACGTCGTTGGCGTGTCTGCACGGCTGCACCTGCAAGTCCTTCAGCGTCCGGAGTGCAGTGTGATGATCTCGGTGTAGCTTCTTCTGTCGCGGCGGATTGGCGATCGTGGGCGGTCCCTGGAAGTCGTCACGCTCGATCAGGATGTAGCGATCGCCGGCGATGTGCGTCATGTCCCCGGGTGCAGGTACTAAATCTGCGTAAACTCCCTGGTTGTTTGCACCGCAGGCGCGTACGGGCAGTCGCCGATGTGCTGGACGATCTCGCCGACACCGGACGGCGTGTAGAAGCTGAGCGCCGGGGTGAACACGAAGTCGTGGAAGCGTCGACCCCACTCTGACTCGCCAAAGACGACGCTCACCTGTCGTGGTGTGATTTCCTGCACGACACACTCCCGCCAATCGACGGCGATGGCCCACTGATGCGCTGGTCGACCGACGTCTTCGTCTGGGCGGCTGGCCACCGGAATCGTCGCGACACTGTTGACGGGAACTGTCGTTCCGGCGCGATCGGCCGCCGCGCGATAGGCCGCTTTCGCGGCAGCGGCGTCAGTCGTCAAGGCGCGCGGTACTTTCCCGCTCACCAATGCCTTCAGCTCCTTGTCCCAGGAGCGGAACGCCATGGTGCCGTCGCTGAGGTCCTCAAATCGAAAGGAGCCGAGTTCTTTGTTGGTGCCGAGAAAGTCGTTGCCACCGTCGGTCGGACTCAGCTCGCTCAGCCAGAGCTTCAACTGGTACGTGGTTGCGCCCCGGTCGAGCGGCACCTGCAGCGAGAACCCGTTGACGTATTCGTACCGCTTGACGGTCGCCGGCGAATCCACGGGAACCGCGCTCACATAGAAGACGATCTCGTCGTAGGGGCCGAACGTCGTGTCACGAAACTCGTTGATCATCACCGTGCCGATGGCCTTCTCACGGCCATCCGGCATCCTGACGAGCACGGGTTCGTAGCCGCTTCCTCTGATCTGCGCTTTGACGGCCGTCACTTCGTCGAGCGTTCCTACCAGCATCCCGATCGCGTAGTTGAAGTAGAGGAACTCGCGAGGATTCTCGACGCGGTGCGTCTTCGACAGCCGCGTGCCGGTGTAGAACCGCGTCCGGAAGTACGCATCCGCACGATGGTTCTCGACTCCGGGGGGCAGCGGAACGTCGCGGCTCACCCGCAGGTATGAGAGCGCATCCGGATCGATCATCGCGACGTTCTCGTCACGTGCGAGCAGCTCGGCGAGTGCCCGTCGTCCCTCATCATCGTTGGCGGCTGACAGCACGATCTGAAAGGCATCCGTCATGCCGACGTGGCCATCGCGACTGAGGCGTCCCCAGGTGTCGTGTACGTCTTGATACGCTGCCACAGTCTGCTCCCTGCAGCCGCCTGCTATGGCCGGCCGACGGTCAATCCGGATCGACAAAGAACGAAAACCGCGGAATTCGCGCCCAGGTCGCGACTAGGTTAGCATTGCGCGATTTCGCCAGTTTGCACCAATCGCCTGTGCTCGGAGGGGCCATCGGACAGTGGCTGCAGAGAACGAACCGCGGCTGCGCACGGGTGAACGCCGTCACCTGACGGCGATGTTCTGCGACCTGGTTGGCTCCAGCTGGCTCGCGGGGCGGCTGGATCCCGAGGACTGGGACGAGATCGTGTCGGCCTACCACCAGAGTTGCGAGTCTGCCGTCCGTCGATTCGACGGTCATGTTGCCGAGAAGCCGGGCGACGGCCTGATCGCGTACTTCGGCTGGCCGGTGGCTCACGAAAACGATGCTGACCGTGCAGTCCGTGCGGCACTTGGCGTGATCGACGCCATGCAGGACCTCAATGCGCGGCTGGAGCGTGAGCGCGGCCTTCGATTGCAGGTTCGCGTTGGTATCGATACCGGCCTCGTTGTCGTCGGGAAGACCGGGGATGGCGGTGAGCAGCGTGCGATCGGGAACACGCTCAACGTGGCGTCGCGGCTGCAGAGCGTGGCGAAGCCCGATACGGTGGTCATCAGTGGCGCGACGCTCAATCTCGTGCGGGCGTTCTTTGCCGTCGAAGATCTCGGCCCGAAGAACCTGACGAATATGGCGAGCCCGGTGCATGCGTATCGTGTGATCTGCCGGAGCGGGGTCGATCGCCGTTTCGACGCCGTGGGGCAGGCGGGACTGACTCCCCTCGTCGGACGAGACGCCGATGTCGACAGGCTCCTCGCCGTGTGGTCGCTGGCCGCCTCGGGTCAGAGCCAGATTGCCTTCATCGAGGGAGAGCCTGGCATCGGCAAGTCACGGCTGGTGAAGGTCCTGCGGCAGGAAATCGCTCACAGCCTCGAGTTCCGCTGCTCGCCGTACGACTCTCACAGCGCGCTCTTTCCCGTCATCAGGCACCTCGAGCGTTGGCTCGGATTCGACCAGCTCACCGACGCCGTCGAGAAGCTGGATCGGCTGGAGGCAAAACTCCAGGAGCTCAGGTTCTCCGTGCCGGAGGTCCTTCCACTCATCGCCGGCCAATTCTCGCTCCCGTTACCCGACGGGTACTCGTCGTCGGAGTTGCCGGCGAAACAGCGACGGCAACAGACGCTGAATGTCCTGGTGGAGTGGCTCGTCAGG
>JAICEG010000109.1 GCA_025924295.1 Vicinamibacteria bacterium | reverse complement strand
CACGACACACCGAGGCACGGAGGCACCGAGGCAAGCCTTATGATCGCCTTGGTTTTGCTGGTGGGCCTCGGAGTTACCATCGTCGCCCAGTCGCGGACACTGCTCGACGCTGTCAAGGACGGCGACTCGCGTGCCGCGAAAGCGCAGCTGTCGAAGAAAGCCGATCCAAATGTGGCCGATGCGGACGGAACAACTGCGCTGCACTGGTCGGTTGAGAACGACGACGCGGAGCTGGCACAGGCGCTGCTGGGGGCCGGTGCTCGCGCGAGGGTGGCGAACCGGCATGGCATTGCGCCGCTTCATCTCGCCGCGACGAATGGTAACGCCACGATCGTGCAGCGACTGATCGCCGCGGGCGCCGATGTGAACGTCGCGACGCCGGGCGGCGAGACACCGCTGATGCTGGCGGCGCGAACCGGTGATCCCGAGACGGTCAAGGCGCTGCTGACAGGAGGAGCCGTTGTTGACGCACGCGAAGGGTGGCGTGGACAGACGCCATTGATGTGGGCGGCCATAGAAAACAACGCCGACGCGATCCGGCTGCTGATCGAAGCGGGCGCCGACATCAAAGCCAAGTCGACGAGTGGCCGGTTCACGGCGCTTCTGTTTGCGGTGCGTGGCGGACACGTCGAGGCGACGCGTGCTTTGCTGGACGCGGGCGCTGATGTCAACGAGAAGATGCCCGACGGAATGGGCGGGCTGGTGCTGGCCCTTTATAACGCGCACTACCAACTCGCCACGTTCCTCCTCGATCGCGGCGCCGATCCCAACGCGGCGGAGCAGGGCTGGACCGCATTGCACCAGGTCGCGTGGTCGCGTCGTCCGAATCGCGGCTTCAACATGCCGGGCGCGGTGCCGACGGGCGGAGTCGACAGCCTCGAGGTCGTGCGGAAGTTGGTTGCCAAGGGGGCCGATCTCAACGCGCGCATGACGAAGGAGCCGCGCGACGGCAACCGCAACATGCTGAATCGCATCGGTGCGACGCCATTCGTCATGGCGGCAAAGTCGGCTGATGTGCCGCTGATGCGCGTGCTCCTCGAACTGGGCGCCGATCCGAAGATCAAGACGAACGACGGCACGTCAGCACTGATGGCCGCGGCCGGTGTGGGTGTTTACGGCCCCGGAGAGAGTCCAGGCACGCACGAGGAAGCACTCGAAGCGGTGAAGCTGGCATTCGAAGTCGGTGGCGGCGATGTGAACGACGCGAATCGCGACGGTGAGACAGCTCTGCTCGGCGCGGTCTATCGCGGCGGCGCCGTGCCAGTGATTCAGTTCCTCGTCGACAACGGCGCAAAGCTCGATGTGGGGAACAAGAAGCAGTGGACGCCGCTGCTTGCCGCCGAGGGCGTCGTCTATGCGAGCAGCGGCATCCGCCGCTACCCGGAAGCGGCCGCGTTGATTCGGCGGCTGATGCGCGAGAAAGGGCTTCCGATTCCCGAGATCGTTCGCGATGGCAGCGCCGTTCCCATCATCAAGGCAGCAGACTCGTCGACGCCGGGCGGCAAAACGATCTGGGACGGCGTCTTCACCGATCAGCAGGCGCAGCGCGGCCAGCAGGTCTATCAGCGCGCCTGCGCCGTCTGCCATCTCGATACGCTGCGAGGCGACACGGTATCGCCCCCATTGATCGGGGCCGAGTTCCTCGGGCGTTTCACCGGGCAGAGCGCGCACGAGATGGTGCAGAACCTGCGGGGCTCGATGCCGCAGAACGCGCCCGACAGCCTGGGCGATCGCGCCTACATCGACCTCGTGTCGTATCTGCTGAAGGCCAACGGCAGCAAGGCCGGCTCGCTCGAGTTGCCGCTCGACGTTGCGGAGCTCGAAAAGATCGCGGTCGTCAGCCAGCCGCCCACACAATGAGAACACTGTCGGTACTTCGTAACCGGCGGGCGAAAACATACTGCTCCGCCGAACGGCTCGACGGCGCGGCAAAAACGTGCTTACGGCCGGCAATGGCGGCGCACGTTTATCTTCCCAGCTGGTTGTTAGGACTTCGCCAGCACTGCGCCTTCAGCACGTTTTTGCCCACTTCGCTGCTCGCGCCGCTCGCACGTTCGGCTCCGCAGCATGTCTTCGCCCGCATGAAGACTGACGCTCCACCGCCCGCGCTCCGGCGCGCAAGAAATCGCCACGCAGGCCTGCCGGCCGGCGGCGCCTGCGCAAGCGCCATCGCGCTGCGAAGCAGGAAATCGGGTGAAGCGAGGTTTCCGCGGCGAGTTCCGTCTACGCGTTCTGGTTATGGCGAGTTACGTCGAACGTTTTGAGCCGTGTGACAGATGTCGTCTCGAGCCGACCGCTACTCGCCGCATAGCGACCGGGAACGAGCGGCAGCCGATTTCCGGCGCGCAGCGCCGGCGACGTCCGGATCGGTAGGTCTGCGTGGCGATGCAGCGGCAGCGTCAATGATGGGTTCGAGTGTTGAGCGTCTGGGCAGAAGGAGAGCAACATGATCGGTGTACGCGTTCACATCGCAATCGTCTGCAGTATCGTGACGCTTGGCGGGCTGGCGGTGTTGGCCCAGGCGCAGCGCGAGGGGCCGCCGACCGCCGAGCAACTGCGCGAGACAGTGTCGCGGCTGCGCGGCAATCGCATCACGACGCCGAACGACTACGACAAGCTCAACGCCGAGCAGAAGAAGTACGTCGAGAGCATCCTGACCGGTCCACGCTCGGACATCTCGGGGCCGCTGGGTGTGATGATGGTGAGCCCGGCGCTGGGCGATCTCGCGCAGAAGGCGATTGCCTACTCACGCTTCGCAGGGCGCGAAGGCTTCTCGACGGTTCCACCCAAGCTGAATGAGCTCGCGATCCTCGTCGTCGCCAAACACTGGTCGGCGGAGTACGTCTGGAATGCGCATCACAACGCTGCGGTTCGCTTCGGCCTGCCGGCGGACGTCGTCGAAGCGATCCGCGTCGGGAAGCGGCCGACAGGAATGGAGAAGGACGTCGAAGTCATCTACGACTTCGCGAACGAGTTCATCACGAAGCGGGCGCTGAGCGACGCTGCGGTCAACGCTGCGAAGCAGGTCCTCGGCGGCGATCGCGGCGTTGTCGATCTGGTCGGGACGATGGGCCTGTATCAGATCTCGTCGATGATGGTCGCGCTCGATCAGACGCCGCTGCCGCAGGGGAGGAAGCCGTTCTTCCAGTAGGGACGCACGGGTGGGTTCAGTAGTCGAGCGTCCAGCAGGACCCCTCGTCTTCACGGGGTCCTGACGACATCGAGCAGCGTCGCCTCAATGAAAGCGCGGCCGGTTGCGGGAGGAGCCGTCCAAACCATCGTAAACCGCCCGACCATTCGCACTGTTGGAATTGGTGCCCCGGCCGGTTGTTCCATCGACGTGCGCCATCCATCGATGCCAAGGCCCATAGTGGCCCCACTCCCGGAAACCTCGATGTTTCCCCTGAGCGATAGTTCACCGGACTCTTCAATAGAGCCTTGGACGGGTCCCATGCCACCTGCCAGATTGATCGTCGCAGTGGGTGTGGCACCCGTCTGAATGAGGTTCAGTTGAAGGCTTGGCGGCAACGCGGCCAGAACGGTCGAGCAGAAGTTCACGATTGGAAAGGCCGCCTCGCGCCCACAGTCAACGACTGAGATCCGGCCGGTCCATTGTCCTCGGTAGTCGGGCACGACGCGTAATTCCGCAACCGCGGACTGATTCTGATAGGTTGCGGTGATCGTTGCCCTGCCGTTGGCGTTGGCCGCCACGAGGCCTGTCGCTGGGTCGACTCGGGCCACTCCAGGCTGGTTGCTGGACCAGGAGGGTTGCACCGTCTGCGGACCCAACATTGCAGTGAACGTTCGGGTCTCGCCGATCAAGAGTTCGCCTGGGCCGCTTATCGTCAACGTCGGCGAAGGTGAAGTCGGAGAGTCGTCGCCGCATCCGGTGGCGGTCGTGAATACTGCCATTACCAACACGGCGAGGGAAGCTAGCCTCATTGACGGGTTCCAGCCTTCGCGACGGTCACACTTGCCCCGGCAACCCACGATGGTCGCAGCCCCGCTGATGAGAACTGATGCGACACATGACTACTGAGGATTATTTTGTCAGTGAGTGCGACTTTTGCCCCGGCGACTCCGAGCACATTCGATTGCCAATGCACTGGTTGTAACTCCAGGCTCTGGCTGTCGCCGTTCCCAAAAGGAGCGAACTCGACACCGTTGTGAAGAGTTCGGCCCACAACCTCGAAGCTGAGCGTCAGGCGCTGACCGAACACGACGAGTGCACCCCCTCCGTAGTTGATCGACTTTGGTGCCGACACCTGCTCAACGATCAAGGCCTCTGAACCGAACACGGTGACAGTTCGGAACTGCACTCCATGCCCGCCCAGAGTGGCGCCAAGATTGAAGACCGGCTGAAGCGGCCCGATACGTCTTGAAGCAATCAACGTGAATCCAGGTTGCGTCGTGCCTTTGCCTGTGAGTTCGTCCGGATCACCAGTTGCCAGTGACACACCCACCTGCGCTCCAAGGTTCCAGTCGGTTCCGGAGTGGACGTACTTGGCGCTGATCTGCACGTCACCGACGCCCGCCCCGCACGCATCGATGTCGACCGGGGCGGTGGCGTTCGACCCAACGATGACGCTCCGGATACCGGAAACACAGACTCGCTGTACGGGAACCATGAGTCCGACTTCGAAGTCCGGTCTGACGCCGTAGCGAGCGCCGAAACCGAACGTCTCGCTGGCGAGGCTGAGTGTCGCCCGACTCTCGACTCCGGGTTGATTCAGAAACCCCGGGATGCGATTGATGAGCCCGGCTTCCCTGATGTCGATCGAATCCAGCGCACTCCAGGATGCGTGTTGAAGCAAGGTGACGGCATCGAGCCCTCCTCGTCCAATCGGCATCGCATGCTGAAGGTAGATGGGTCCGAAGGAGCGGCGCTCCCGCTCCTCGTCCAGCGCCAGCACCGTCTGCGTTGGCAGACTGTTTATGTACACGGCCAGAGACTGGCGCAGAATCTCCAGCTGCCTGTCCGACAGGACGGCAAAAGAAGCATCGCCCGCGACCAGTAAACGATCCAGAGCGTCTGACGGCGCATTTTGGGCGCGTGTTTCGCTAGTCCCGCAGAAAACGGAGATAACGCCGACAGCGATCACACGCGACGTGATCCAGAGTGCCTTCCTGTTCGCCGGCGTGCTCAATTCTGCTCCCGGACTATCACCCATGCTTCGCCGTTCCTGGCTAAGTCGAACTGGGACGAGCGCGGTGGGTTCCTGATCGTGGCGCCTGTGCTCCCTCTCTGGAATGAATCCACGACGGAAGCCTCGACCACGGCCTTGGAGAGGTCAGGTGCGATCAGCGTCTTCTGCCGGTCAGGCGTGATCGTGACGACCAACCCTGGCATGCTGTTCCGCTGTCGGTTCAAAGTGTTCGCCTGTGCGGGGGTAAAGCCCGGAAAGTGCTGCTTGATGTCCTCGATCTGTCCCGACGCGACCGCCTTCGCATATGACTGCAGTGTGTTGTAGATGGCAGTCTCGACCTGGAGCAGGCCGGAGCCTGAGGCGCCCGCGCCGTCGGGAGGACGTTTCTTCAGTTCAGCCAATTCCGAATCCATGCTGGTAGCCCTGACCTCGAGACTGCGATTGCGTTCGTTCAGCGAGTCGATCGTCGAGTTCGCCTTTTTGTTTTCCGCCGTCAGTTCGCTCACGCGGTCGGTCAGCTTACTGATCTCGGCCTTCAGGGCGGTCGTGTCGACGCCACGCTGGATGCCCGCGAGCCTGTCGATCTCCGCGCGTTGGCTCTCGATCACGGCCTCGAGTCTCGTCCGTTGCAACTGATCCATCGTTGCCTGCGCGCGCGCCGCCGCTTCCGTGTCACCTCGACTCTGTGCGTCGGCCACAAGTTTCTTGAGGTTGTTGATATCACGGTCGTAGCCGTCCAATTTCGCTTCGGCCGCCAGTGCGCGGGCGTCTGCCGCTGCTGTTCGCTGTTCTGCCTCGATTCTTTCCCGCTCTGCCTCCTCGCGTTGGCTGTACAACAGCGAAAGCACGACGGCGACGGCCACAACCGCCACCATGGCCACGGCGGAGAACAAGCGAACGAGTTGCCGTCTCCGCTTGCTCTTGTTCAGAAACGTCTCGGCAACCTCGAACCGAGTGTCGTATCTACTTGCCCAGGCGGGAGTCGGTTTCTGACGGTTCCACCACGTGCGCGCTTCAGCCAGCTCAGGCCCGCGATAGAGCGACGCGTTTCCGGCGCCGGCTTCCACGAGCCGACTGTAGACCCGCCGCGATCGTGCTTCCTCCTCGACCCAGCCTCTGAGTGTCTGCCATCTTCGAATCAGGCTCTCATGCGAAATATCCACTTCTCCTTTTGCGTTGACCCACAAGAAGGACTGCCCGGGTTCGGAGAACGTGTTGACGACTTCCTGGACGGACTTCGCGCTCGATGAGACACCTGCACACAGAGCTTCGAGCGCCGTCATGGATGTGGGCCGCCGCAGGTCTCTCCCGAGTTCCGTCAGACGCTGAAACATCAAACGGGCGACGGCACGGTTCTCCGCTGACAAGCTCATGAAGACAGTTTCAGCGTGGTTGTTGAGGGCGTTTTCGACAGTGTTGATGCTGGCATCTTCGTACATGGCCAGTGTCAGTGTCTTCTTCTGTCCAGGCACATCGGCCGTCATCGTCCAGAGCCGGGAAAGCGTGTGCTGCAGCAGAGGAAGCTCGTCCTGCTGCACGTCCGGCCCTTCACCGTCTGCCCCCTGAGATCGGGCGGCCTGTTGACCGAGGTGCTCGATGTCGTGCAGGAGCCGCTGCACGAGCGATCCCGCGACCGACCCGTTCCGCACGGCGGCTGGCCCTTCGATCGCGGCGCGAAGCTGCTGCCGCGTCATTCGCGGCACCAGGAACTGGCTGTCGTTCAGCGCGGCCGGCAGGCGAGCGAATCGAGCGCAGGCTCCCAGGTAGTCCGAGCGCATCGTGATGACGATGAAAACTGGAACGTCCTCGCGTGCAGCCTCGACGAGAAGGTCGACGCAGTCGACGGCATCCTCGTCGGCCTCGTCGCTGGAGTTCAACCCGCGAAAACGAAAAATTTCCTCGAACTGATCGGCGACTACGATGAGGCTCTCATCGGGGCCGAGCAAGCGCCGCGCCGCCGTCGCAAGCCCGAGGCTGCTGTTCCTGAGCAGGTCCTCGATTTCGGCGGCAGTACAGCGTTCTGCCGCATCGGACGGCAGACGACGGCGAACGAGGGCGTCGATCAGATTCGAAAGAGGGGTTCCGCCAGGTCGAAAGGTGGCCGTATGCCAGCGCGTACCGCCCTCGGGCAGGTAGCCTCGATCCAGCACAGGAAGCAAACCGGCCTGAACGAGCGACGACTTTCCACCGCCGGAACTGCCGACGACCGCAACCAGCTTGCGCGTGGCGAGCCGCGACAGCAGTTCGTCGCACTGCTCTTCGCGCCCGAAGAACAGGGACGATTCAGCCGTGCTGAACGGGCGCAGCCCGGGGTATGGGTTACTGGTCGCTGGTTGAGCCATGTGTGTCGACATCGCCCCGAATAGCGAGTTCACCGAGCCGTGCGATGAACCGCGCGAGTCGGACGTCCGAAGGGTCGAGCTCGTCGAACTGCTTGATCAACTCGTCGACTTCTCGTGTTTCGTAATTCACCTTGACGTTGCTCTGCGGCTCGGTGACATAGGCCGCTGTCGCGCTGAATGGCTTACGACGCCGCACGGTCGCCTGACGCAGTTCTTCCAGGCGCCCGTCGAACCACGCCTGTCCAGGGCTCCCCCAGTAGATGACGACCGCATCGCATCCTTTCAGCTTGGCTCGATTGTCCTTGCTGTACTCCGATCCCCGGCTATGAGGGTCAGGCGTTTTGACCTCGAACCCAAGGTCCATGAGATACGTCCGCAAGTCGCCCGCGCGTACCTGCGGTCTGTCGAGTGGGTTGTCCTTTTCGGTGCAGATCAGATAGATGCGTACGAGTTTCTTGGTTCCTCGCGATTCCTGCGGCTGGTTCAGTTTCTCGAACACCGCATTACTCAAGACGTCCCTGCGTGGATTGAACAGGACCTCCACGTCCTTGGAATCGGTTCCCTGTCCATCCTCTTCCTCGACCATCTGGTTCCAGGGTTGCGCGCCGCCGGAGCCATGCACGACGACGACCTGCGGCAGATGAGCCGCGTTCGCACAGTTTCGCTCCGTGGCTGCGACGGTGTCAGAATCCTCCGAATCTTTTTGGGCTGTCACGAAGCGGACGGCGACCGCGGCATCGTTCACGGCCTGACGAATGGTTTGCAGCATGTCCTGGGAAGAGGTGCTGTCGCTCGCTATCACACGGTATCGACGATCTTCCAGTTCGCGCCTCACCCTTGCGCGCTGCGCGGAGAGTTGCGCCGGGGCAGCGCCCAGGTACACCGTGCGACCGCGTCGCATAGCGACGAGGAGATGTCGCACCTCGTCAGCCAGATCAGTGACCAAGCGCTGGTACTGTTCGGAGGACTGCGATAGTTCGTAGCTCTTCGTCGCGGCCTTATCCACTGTGAAGAACTGAAAACCCAGGGACTCTGGAAGCGTGTGTCGATGCCAGTCACCCTCCACTGGTCGTTTGATCACTTTGATCGCCCGGCACCTGCCGTCGATCCAGAGGTCGCCGACTCTCTGAGAGCCTCCGACGAACCCCTGAAGCTCCAGCTCGCACCATTTCGACTCGCGGTAACTCGGCGACAGGACTGCGAGCAGGACTGCGGAGCCCTTGAGATTCTTTTCGATCTCGCGTTGAAAGTTACTGGCGCGCCCGATCCGAGGATCCCGCCAGATGGTGGACGAGACGCCAAGGGCGGTGTTCAGTTCGAGTTCGAGCCGCTGATGGAAGTGACTGACCCAGCCTTCTGTTCCTACCGCCTGGTTGTCGTGATGGCCAAAGCTGATGAAGACATCAGAATCGAAACCAGGGACGTGCGCCATAGCCAGCACCTCTTGGGGTCTTTGTCGACGTCGCGGGGACGCTCCCTGATTTCCGAGCGCCAGAGCTTGCGCGATTCTTAGCACGACAGCCGGCAGCGACACAATCTGGAATCACTTCGAAGATCGCGGGTTTCCCGTATCTTTTCGCGAGCGCCAGCAGTCGCTATAATGGCCGGCGACATCCAGAGCGGCTCGCCCGTAGCGGCGAGTCCCGGCAACCTGCCTGGACCGGCAAGGTGCCAACGCGCAATCCAGCGCGGATGTGGTCGCCCGTAGCGACAACAAAAGGTCCCGCCGGGCACAGCTCGGTCGTCTGGGTGTCTTCTCACAAGGGAGACACCATGATCGACAGCGACACCCCAGAGCCACTTCGCAACATCCCGATCCAGGCGGTAGTCGACGGGATCGAAATCACCGGTGAGATTCTCTTCGCGCGCTTCAACGACATCTCGGTCGTCATCCATTCCCCAGTCTCGGGGCTCGGCACAGGTCTCCACGTGCCATGGTTCAGATACGGCTACCCGCAGTTCGCGTTGGCGACGAGAGCGGGGCTCACCGAGCGCGGGATGCGCGAGGCGAAATGGCTGCTCAAGGAGTTGTTCGACTACGCGCGCGGACGACGGTCGGGATGGGGTATTTCGCGTGTGAGCAGCGACGGGCGGTGGACGGAGATCGCCCACGACGACTGATCCAACACAGCGCCGCGCTGGCACTAACATACGTCGGGTCATGAAGTATCTCGCCAGCCAGTTCGGCTTCCTGTTCTCGGAGGGGAAGAGCCGCGAAAACCTGACGGCGCTCTTCAAGTACTTCGCGTTCCTCGTCATCATGGTCACGGTCTACGCGGTCATCTTCCACGTGATCATGGGCAGCGTCGAAGGGAAAGAGCACTCATGGATCACAGGGTTCTACTGGACCCTCGTCGTGATGACGACGCTGGGGTTTGGCGACATCACGTTCACCAGCGACATCGGCCGCTTCTTCAGTTTGATCGTCCTCGTGTCTGGCGTGGTGTTCCTGCTCGTCATGCTTCCGTTTCTGTTCATCCGCCTGTTCTACGCACCATGGCTCGAGTCGCGAGTGCGCCTGCGGGCGCCGCGCGAGGTTCGTGCCGGGACGAAGGGGCACGTGATCATCACCGAGTACGATGCGGTTGCCGCGGGTCTCGTCGAGCGGTTGAACGCAGCAGCCATTCCCTACTTCATCGTCGAGCCGGATCATGCGAAGGCGGCGAGGTTCATCAGCGACGATCTGTCCGTCCTGGCCGGCGAGAACGACAGCCGCGAAACCTACGAGCGGTTGCAGACATCCGCCGCGCGGCTCGTCGTGGCGAATTGCGAGGACACGACCAACACGAACATCACGCTGACCGTGCGCGAAGTGGCTCCGCGGGTGCACGTGGCGGCGGTCGCGGAAGAGGACGATTCGGTCGACATCCTTCAACTGAGTGGAGCCACGACGGTGCTGCCGCTCAAGCGTCAGCTCGGAGAATCACTGGCGAATCGCGTCGAGACCGGCCGTGCCGAAGCCCATGTCATCGGGCAGTTTCACGGCGTGCACATCGCCGAGTTGCCAGTGCGCGACACGCTGCTTGGCGGCGCGCTCGTGCGCGATACACGCCTGCGTGAGCTGACCGGCTTGAGCGTCGTCGGGTTGTGGGAGCGCGGGCGCCTGCAGCCGGCCTTTCCGCAAACAGTGATTGCACCGGATGCGGTCGCCGTCGTGGCAGGCACGTCGGAGCAGATCGCCGCCCTCAACAGGCTGATCGGGCGCGAGGGCACCACGGCGCCAGTCCTGGTCATCGGCGCGGGCAAGGTCGGACAGGCCGCGGCACGGGCGCTGAAGCAGAAGTCGGTGACCGTCTATGCGCTCGATCGCGACGAACGGGCGCTCGCGGCGATGGCGCGCGACGTGGACGAGATTCACGCGGGTGATGCGGCGGATCGGGAGACGATCGAACGCGCCGGCATCGCGCGGGCCGCATCGGTGCTGCTGACCACTAACGACGATGCGATGAACATCTACCTGGCGGTGTACTGCCGCAAGCTCAATCCGAGCCTGCGCATCGTGAGCCGCATCACGCACGAGCGCAACGTCGAAGCCATTCACCGTGCCGGGGCCGACTTCGTTCTCAGCTACACCTCGCTCGGGGTCGACAGCATCATGTCGCTCGTCAACGATGCCGCGACGGTGATGCTGGGCGAGGGCGTCCGGCTGTTCGAGGTCAAAGTGCCGGCGTCGCTCGCGGGGCAGCCGTTGTCACAGACCGGTATCGGTTCGCGGACCGGGCTCAGTGTCGTGGCCATCGAGGATCAGCAGACGGTGACGAGTCAGCTCACCGGGGAGACCATCCTGCCGAAGGGCGGCACGCTCCTGATGCTCGGGAACGCGGATCAGCGCCAGCGATTTGGCGAGGCGTTCGAGGAGCGGGGGCGCTAAGCCCGAGCGGCCAGTTGTATGGGAACGTCGGACAATCCCGCGGGGCGGCACGGAAAAAGCGCGCTTCCGTCACTCCCGTCGGCACACGTTTATCTTCCTTGCTGGTGGCAACGCCGTCGCCGCGCGGCGGGCCTCCAGCGCGCTTTTACCCTCTTCGATACTCGCGCCGCCCCGAGGGATTGCCGCCGTCCCCACACAACTGTCTTCGAGCTCTAGCGAGCGGCGAAAACAAGGCGTATGACCTTGGCTGTCACGGGTCCCTCTTAGCCTGACATCATGGAAACAGTTGTGTTCATCGTCGCCTTCGTATCGGTGTCCGTTGCCGCCGTATTGACAGCATTGAATAGAAAAGCCGTTCAATCGCTCGGAAACGACATCGAGTCGTTGCCGCGCAAGGTGGACGGCACACTTCGCGACGAGCTGCGCCACCATCGCGCCGAAACATCCGACTCGGTCCATCGATTTGGTGATTCGCTCGTGCAGGCGCAGACGGCGCTCGGCCAGGCGCAGGCACGGCAAATCGAGACACTGCGCGCCGGGCTCGAGCGGCAGGTCGAGGCGCTTCGAACGACGGTCGACGATCGCCTTCGTGCGATGCAGGACGATAACGCGACGAAGCTCGATCAGATGCGGCAGACGGTAGACGAGAAGCTGCAGAGCACGCTCGAGGCGCGCCTGGGCGAATCGTTCCGCCAGGTGAGCGATCGGCTCGAGCAAGTCTACAAGGGCCTCGGCGAGATGCAGGTCCTCGCAACCGGCGTCGGCGATCTACGACGCGTGCTCTCGAACGTCAAGACGCGCGGCACGTGGGGTGAAGTGCAGCTCGCGACGCTGCTCGAGCAGGTCCTCGCACCGGATCAATATGCCTGCAACGTAGCCACGAGCGAGACCGGCGGTGAGCGAGTCGAGTTCGCGATCCGTCTGCCCGGCCGCAGTATTGGCAACGAGGGATCGATGTGGTTGCCGATCGATTCGAAGTTCCCGCTCGAGGACTACCAGGCGCTGCTCGAGGCGTCGGATCGCGCGGATGCCGCTGCAGTTGAATGTGCCGGCCGGCGTCTCGAAGCGCGCGTCCGGT